>JAGCCY010000278.1 GCA_017651385.1 Lachnospiraceae bacterium | reverse complement strand
TTAAGAAAAAAGTCAACATCACAAAGAATGCGGATCTTACGCCTCAGGAGACAGAACAGCTTTCCCAGTATGCATCGGATGACGCATATGTGCAGAAGCAAAAGGAAGATATCACAGAGCTTGCAAGTATGTTCAGAAATCTAATGGGAACAGGCTCCGAGAATAATGAAGACGAGTATATAAAAGAATTTGAGGAAGCGTTTAAGCCTCAGGCGGGAACGGATGCAAGTTATCTTTTCAGGATAAACACTCATAAACTTCCTCTGTATGTATCGATAGAAGGTCCCGAGATCAAATGTATATATAAAGAAGCGGATAAGGTTGACGTCGAGATAACTCTGGATGCCGAAAAGCTTAAAAACATTGTAAAAGGCAATGCAACATTCCAGCGTACCTTTATGGCCGGCGAGATGAAGATGAAAGGCGATTTCACCGCTTTAAGGGCTTTGGACAGCCTGTTTGTTTTTTCGTAAATAATATCCTTAAGGAGAAACAGATATGAAAGACGATTGTATTTTTTGTAAACTTGCCAACGGTATATTTGATACTAATATAATATACGAAGATGATACATTTACGGTCATTCTTGACGCATCACCCGCCAATCCGGGTCATGCTCTCATTCTTCCGAAGGAACATTATCAGGATGTATTTGACATAGACGAAGAGGTGCTCGGTAAGGCGATGAAGCTTGCCAAGCGTGTTGCCGCACGCCAGCTTGAAGTTTTAAAATGCGACGGTGTCAATATTATCCAGAACAATAAAGAGGCAGCGGGACAGAGTGTACTTCACTATCATCTGCATGTTATTCCCAGATACAAAGATGACGGTCAGAAAATGCTTTGGAAACCTAATACGGTAACCGATGAAGTACAAAAGGAAATGAAAAACAAACTGTTTTTTAAATGATGTATTGTAAAGCATACTTTAGCGGTATAGTATGCTTATTTTAGTAAAACGTTTTACTTAAGGAGGGAAAAATGGGTTACACAAAGGAAGAGATCAAGAAATTAATTGAGGATGGGAAAGCAATTCTCGGTATCGAATTCGGTTCCACAAGGATCAAGGCAGTACTTACGGACGACAACAATGCACCCATAGCATCAGGAAGTCATGAGTGGGAAAACCATTTGGACAACGGTATATGGACATATCCGATGGATGAGATCCACGCCGGATTTAAGTCCTGCTATAAAGATCTTAAGAAAGATGTTGAAAACAGCTACGGCGTAAAGTTAAAGAAACCTGCCGCGATCGGTATCAGTGCGATGATGCACGGATATCTTGTATTTGATAAGGACGGAAAGCTTCTTGTTCCTTTCAGGACCTGGAGAAACACGATCACCGAAGAAGCATCCGCCAAACTTACGAAATGCTTTGATTACAATATTCCCCAGCGCTGGAGCATAGCTCATCTTTATCAGGCGATCTTAAATAAGGAAGATCATGTTAAAGATATAGCGTTCCAGACAACGCTTGCGGGTTATATCCACTATATGCTCACAGGCGAGAAAGTTATGGGTATCGGTGAAGCTTCCGGTATGTTCCCTATTGATCCCGCCACAAAGGACTTTGATGCCGATATGGTTAAAAAGTTTGATGAGATCCTTAAAGCGGAAGGCATGCCTTATACGTTAAAAGAGATCTTCCCTAAAGTTTTGGTTGCAGGCGAATGCGGCGGAAAGCTTACGGAAGACGGCGCCAGATTCATCGATGAAGACGGAGAGCTTGAAGCCGGTATTCCGGTAGCACCCTGCGAAGGCGATGCGGGAACCGGTATGGCAGCCACAAATGCGGTTAAAGTAAGAACAGGAAATGTTTCTGCCGGAACAAGCGTATTTGCGATGGTCGTTCTAGAAAAAAATCTTTCAAAGGTATACAGAGAAGTAGACCTTGTGACCACACCCGACGGAAGTCTTGTAGGTATGATACACTGCAATAACTGTACATCGGACTTAAATGCATGGGTTAATCTTTTTAAGGAATCTTTGGAAGCATACGGTGTTGAAGTCGATATGACAAAACTGTTCTCGACACTTTACAATAAGGCACTTTCGGGCGACAAGAACTGTGGAGGACTTATCTCCTTTAACTATTTCTCGGGTGAAGGTGTTACAAGGTTTGATGAAGGACGTCCTCTGTTCGTGCGTGAGCAGAATGCCAACATGAATCTTGCAAACTTTATGAGAACTCATCTTTATGCATCGCTTGCAACGCTTAAGATCGGATGTGACATAATGCTTAAGCAGGAAGGTGTTAAGGTCGACTCGCTTACGGGTCACGGCGGACTTTTCAAGACAAAGGGCGTAGGACAGTCCATTCTTGCAGCCGCATTAAATGCACCGGTTTCCGTAATGGAGACTGCAGGAGAAGGCGGAGCCTGGGGTATGGCATTACTTGCCGCATACATGGTACAGAAAAAGGATAATGAGACTCTTCCCGAATATCTTTCAAACAAGGTATTTAAGGACATGAAGGCTGAGACCATGGCACCCGATGCCGCTGATGTAAAGGGCTTTGACGAATTTATCGAGAAATATAAGAATGCTCTTTCGGTAGAGGCTACGGCAGTACAGAATACAAGATAATTTTTTCAGGCGGTTTTATGCCGCCTGATTATTTTAGAGAAAGCGAAGGAAAATGTTATGTTAGAGCAGTTAAAAGAAAAAGTTTATGAAGCAAATATGCTTCTTCCGAAGTACGGTCTTGTGACTTTCACATGGGGCAACGTAAGTGCGATCGACAGAGAGAGCGGTCTTTTTGTAATAAAGCCCTCGGGAGTTGATTATGATAAGATGACTCCGGGTGATATGGTCGTAATGGATCTTAACGGCGAAAAGGTCGAAGGAAAGCTTAAACCTTCATCCGATACTCCCACACATCTTGAGCTTTACAAGGCATGTCCCGATATCGGCGGTGTGGTACATACCCATTCATCCTATGCCACAAGCTGGGCGCAATCCGGAAGAAACATACCCTGCTACGGCACCACACATGCAGATTATATTTACGGTGATGTTCCGTGTTTAAGATGTCTTACAAAGGAAGAGATAGATGAGGCATATGAAAAGAATACGGGACTTCTTATAACCGATTACTTTAAAGATAAAGATTATATGGCTGTTCCTGCGGTTCTTTGCAAAAATCACGGTCCCTTTACATGGGGAAAAGATGCACATGAGGCCGTACATAATGCTGTGGTACTCGAAGAAGTTGCAAAAATGGCTTTCAGGACAGAACTTATCAATCCGAATGTAAAGCCCGCTCCTCAGGAACTTCAGGACAAGCATTACCTTCGTAAGCACGGAAAGAACGCTTATTACGGACAAAATTAAAGCAAAAAATGGGTAATTTTTAGCATCCGTAAATAGACTTTAATTATATGATGTGATACAGTGTGATAAGAAAAACATAAACATTTTAAAGGAGAATACTATGTAAAACCTTGAACTTCAGAAAATGGCAAATGAAGTTCGTAAGGGTATCGTAACGGCTGTGCACGGAGCAAAGGCCGGACATCCCGGCGGATCCTTGTCCGCAGCAGATATCTTTACGTATCTTTATTTTGAAGAAATGAACATTGATCCCAAGGACCCCAAGAAGGCCGACAGAGACAGATTTGTTCTTTCAAAAGGACACACGGCACCCGGTTTATACAGCGTACTTGCCAACCGCGGTTATTTCCCCGTAGCCGATCTTCCCACACTTCGTCATCTTGGTTCATATCTTCAGGGACATCCCTGCATGCAGGAGACTCCCGGTGTTGATATGTCGTCGGGTTCTCTCGGACAGGGTATTTCTGCTGCAGTAGGTATGGCACTCGCAGGAAAGATGGACAATAAGGATTATCGTGTTTACACGCTTCTTGGTGACGGTGAGATCCAGGAAGGCCAGGTATGGGAAGCTTCAATGTTCGCAGGACACCGTAAGCTTGATAACCTCGTTGTGATAGTTGATAACAACGGTCTGCAGATCGACGGTAAGATTGACGACGTATGTTCTCCTTATCCCATAGACAAGAAGTTCGAAGCCTTCAATTTCCATGTGATCAACATAGACGGAAACGACTTTGACCAGATCAGAGCCGCTTTCAAAGAAGCAAGAACCACAAAGGGTATGCCCACTGCGATCATTGCAAAGACCGTAAAGGGTAAAGGCGTATCCTACATGGAGAACAATGCCGGCTGGCATGGTAAGGCTCCCAATGATGATGAATACAAGATCGCCATGGACGATCTTGAAAAAATAGCAAAAGAACTGGGAGGTGCAAACTAATGGCAGATGTAGTAAAGATCGCGACACGTGAAAGCTATGGAAATGCACTTGCCGAGTGCGGAAAAGATTTCCCCAATCTTGTGGTTCTCGATGCAGACCTTGCAGGCGCCACCAAGACAGGAATTTTTAAGAAGGCATTTCCCGAAAGACATATCGATTGCGGTATAGCGGAATGTAACATGACAGGTATCGCAGCAGGACTTTCAACCTGCGGAAAGATCCCGTTCATCAGTTCATTCGCAATGTTCGCAGCAGGAAGAAACTTTGAACAGGTTCGTAACTCGATCGGATATCCTCATTTAAATGTTAAGATCGGTGCGACTCATGCAGGTATCACTGTAGGTGAAGACGGTGCGACCCATCAGTGCAACGAAGACATAGCGCTTATGAGAGCAGTTCCCGGCATGACGGTTATCGTTCCTTCGGATGATGTAGAAGCAAAAGCAGCCGTTCGTGCTGCTATCGAATATGAAGGTCCCGTTTATTTAAGATTTGGTCGTGCAGCTGTTCCGGTAATTAACGACCGTCCCGATTATAAATTTGAAATGGGTAAGGGTGTTCTTCTTAAGGAAGGTACGGATGTTACGATAGTTGCAACAGGTATCTGCGTAGACTCTGCTCTTAAGGCCGCCGATATGCTTAAAGAAGACGGTATCAGCGCAGAGGTTATAAATATTCATACCATTAAGCCTCTTGATGAGGACCTTATCGTTAAGAGCGCAGGCAAGACCAAAAAGGTCGTTACCGTTGAAGAGCATTCCGTGATCGGAGGCCTTGGTTCCGCAGTCTGCGACGCACTCAGCGCTAAGTGCCCCGTTCCGGTCAAGAAACTCGGTATGCAGGATATCTTCGGAGAATCCGGTTCCGCATCCGCGCTTGTTGAAAAGTACAGACTCGACGGTAAGGGTGTATACGAAGATGTTAAAGCTTTTCTCAATAAGTAAATAAAAAGAAATCTGTGCCCCGTATAGTAATATATGGGGCACATTTTTTTGCGAATATTTATACATTTTTTCTTGATTATGAAAGATATATACTATAAAATTTCTTTTTGAAAACAAAAATCGTTCTTTTACCAAAAAGGAGTTAATACTATGAGAGTCGGAATATTAGGATACGGCAACCTTGGCCGGGGTGTTGAGTGTGCGATAAAGCAAAACAGCGATGTTGAACTTGCTTATGTTTTTACGAGAAGAGATCCTTCAACGGTCAAGATCCTTACACCCGGTGTGCCGGTTGTAAGCGTAAGCGATATAGAGAATTACAAGGATAAGGTGGATGTGCTCATAATCTGCGGAGGAAGCGCTACGGATCTTCCCAAGATGACACCGGAATATGTTAAGTATTTTAATGTAATAGACAGTTTTGATACACATGCAAATATCCCCACACATTTTGCAAATGTCGATAAGGCAGCAAAAGAAACCGGTCATATCGCACTTATCAGTGCAGGCTGGGATCCGGGCATGTTTTCTTTGAACAGATTGTATGCAAATTGCATCCTTCCCGAAGGAAACGATTATACATTCTGGGGCAAGGGCGTTTCACAGGGACATTCCGATGCGATCAGAAGAGTAAACGGCGTTAAGAACGGCAAGCAATACACGATTCCCGTTCCCGAAGCCATCGAGGCCGTAAGAAACGGAGAAAACCCCACTCTTACCACAAGACAGAAGCATACAAGAGAATGTTTCGTGGTACCCGAAGAAGGCGCCGATCTTGCAAAGATCGAGCAGGAGATAAAGACTATGCCCAATTACTTTGACGAGTATGATACAACGGTACACTTTATCACCGAAGAAGAGTTTGCACGCGACCATGCGGGTATCCCTCACGGAGGCTTTGTGTTCCGTTCCGGAGTTACGGGATGGGAAAAAGAACACAAGCATGTGATCGAGTACAGTTTAAAGCTTGATTCAAATCCCGAGTTTACCGCATCTGTTATTGTTGCTTATGCAAGAGCCATCAACAGACTTCACGGTGAAGGCGTAAACGGCTGCAAGACAGTATTTGACATCGCTCCCGCATATTTAAGTCCTCTTTCGGGCGACGAGCTGAGAGCACATCTTCTTTGATTGATAAGGAAAAAGTATGAATTCATATATAGAACATGTAGATTTTTTTAAAGGAAACGATCCCGAAGAACTGGTCAGGGAGTACGGCACACCCTTATATGTATATAATGAAGATATTATAAGAAAGCATATGGAGAGTGTTTCAAAGGTTATTGAAAAATACCCTTACACCGCAAACTATTCCGTAAAGGCCAATACAAATATCCATATCCTTAAGATCGCGCTTGAGTCGGGCATCAATTGTGATGCGATGAGCGTGGGCGAGATCAAAATGCTTGAGGCAGCAGGATTTCCGTATGACCGTATTTTCTTTGTTCCAAACAATGTTTCGGATGAAGAAATGCAGTATGCGATCGACAGAGATATAATGATAAGTCTTGATTCGCTTTCACAGCTTGAGCAGTACGGGCAGCTCAATCCCGGCGGACGTTGTGCCGTAAGGATCAACCCCGGTGTCGGTGCAGGCCATAATGAAAAGGTGGTAACCGGCGGAAAAAAGACGAAGTTCGGTGTTCCCGAATACGATATAGATAAGATTTTTGAGATCGCGGGAAGATATAACCTTACGATTGCGGGTATCAATCAGCATATCGGATCGCTTTTCATGAACCCGGATCCGTATCTTGAGGCGGTATCAAATCTTTTAAACATTGCAAAAAGATTCAATAATCTTGAGTTTATCGATTTCGGCGGAGGATACGGAATACCTTATCATAAGCTTGATGATGAGGCGGAGTATCCGATGGAAGACTTTAAGGAGCGCCTTTTGCCTATTCTTGATAAGTTTGTGGAAAGTTACGGCAAGACACCTTTATTTAAATCGGAGCCAGGGCGTTTTTGTGTCGCAGAAGGCAGTGTGATACTCGGAAGAGTGCATGCGATAAAAGAAAATTCGGGCGTTGAATATATCGGAACGGATGTGGGCATGAACGTGCTCGTGCGCCCTTCGATGTATGATTCCTGGCATGATATAGAGATATTAAGAGACGGAAAACCCGTATCAAGAGATAACCTTTCGGAAAGAACTGTAAGCGGAAATATTTGTGAATCGGGCGACCTTCTTGCAAAGGCAAGGCTTCTCCCCGAAACAAAGAAGGGTGACCTTGTATGCGTGCTTGATACCGGTGCTTACGGATACAGCATGTGTTCAACCTACAATTCCCGTCCCCGTCCGGCCGAAGTTATGATAACAGGCGACGGCAAGGTAAAATGTATCCGCCGCGCGGAGACATATGAAGATCTTTTCAGATATATGTAAGCATTAAATAAGAAGTTTTTCGGCAATAAGACTATTGAAAAAACATCAAAGGTTCTCTAATCTATATGGGAGAACGTTTGAAAAGGAACTGTTATGATTCTATCACCTTCAATCCTGGCTGCTGATTTTGGCATACTGGGAGCACAAATCGAAGAAGCCGATAAAGCGGGAGCGGATTACATCCATATCGATGTTATGGATGGTATGTTTGTTCCTTCCATTTCATTTGGTATGCCGCTTATCTCTTCGATCAGGAAGGTCACAAAGAAAGTTTTCGATGTTCATTTGATGGTTTTAAATCCGATACGTTATATTGAAGAATTTGCTCGATGCGGAGCCGATATCATCACTGTTCACCTTGAAGCCTGCGAAGATGTGAATGAAACGATAGATGCGATCCATAAAGCAGGCTGTAAAGCCGGTCTTTCCATTAAGCCGGGGACGCCCGCAGAGGAAGTATTTCCTTTTCTTAAAAGGGTTGAGATGATCCTTGTAATGACCGTTGAGCCCGGGTTCGGCGGACAGAAGTTTATAGAAAGCACCCTTTCCAAGATAACCGATGTAAAAAATGAGATCGTCAGGATCGGTGCCAATGTTGACGTTGAGATAGACGGCGGCGTTACCCGTGATAATATCGATACTATCCTTGATGCCGGGGCCAATGTCATAGTAGCGGGTTCAGCGGTATTTAAGGGAGATATATCTTCAAATGTCGCATATTTTAAAGAAAAATTGAACAGAAGATCATAAAACCTCCGTTATTTTTTGGAGGTTTTTCTTTTGCAAAAAAAGCGAAAAACTATTTCTTGCGAAACATAAATTCATATGATACCATAGTAAAAATGCGTAGGAGGCGAATGGTAAAATGGCAAAAAGAAATGACATTAAAAAGGTCTTAATTATCGGTTCCGGTCCTATTATCATAGGTCAGGCGTGTGAGTTTGATTACTCGGGAACACAGGCATGTAAGGCTTTACGAAAGCTTGGATATGAGATTGTTCTGGTCAACTCAAATCCCGCAACGATCATGACGGATCCGGGATTTGCGGTTGTAACGTATATTGAGCCTTTAAATGTTAAGCGTCTTGAGCAGATCATCAAAAAAGAACGCCCGGATGCAATTTTACCTAATCTCGGAGGCCAGTCAGGCCTTAACTTATGCTCGGAACTTGCAACGACCGGTATCCTTGATAAATACGGAGTAAAAGTCATCGGTGTCCAGATAGATGCGATCGAGCGCGGTGAGGACCGTATTGAATTTAAGAATACCATGAACAAGCTTGGTATCGAGATGGCCAGAAGCGAAGTTTCCTACTCTGTTGACGAAGCACTTGCAATTGCCGATAAACTGGGTTATCCCGTGGTACTGCGTCCCGCATACACAATGGGCGGTGCCGGCGGCGGCCTTGTATATAACAAAGAAGAGTTAAGGACCGTTTGCGAAAGAGGACTTAAAGCATCTTTGGTAGGACAGGTTCTTGTTGAAGAATCGATCTTGGGCTGGGAAGAACTTGAACTTGAAGTCGTAAGAGATTCCAAGGGAAAGATGATCACAGTCTGCTTTATAGAAAATATCGATCC
>JAGCCY010000277.1 GCA_017651385.1 Lachnospiraceae bacterium | reverse complement strand
CGTGGAGACCTGGGGCGGCGTCCTCGAAGGGGACTGCGCCGCCCTGCTGACGGAATTCTTTCAAAGAAAGCGTTGATTTTTTGTTTTTGATACGGTATACTACCCTCTGCTTGGAGACGTATCGAAGCGGTCATAACGGGGCGCACTCGAAATGCGTTTGCCCTTTTTGTGCACGAGGGTTCGAATCCCTCCGTCTCCGCTTTAAAAAGACGATGCAGAGCATCGTCTTTTTTATGTTTTGCAGGTCAAAGAAAAAGGTTTAAATCGAATCGGAAATAAGGTATACTCTAATGGAGTATGACATGGTTTTCATTATGCGGCCATGAGGGTGATCAAGGAGAGTATTTATGTCCTATACGGCACTGTACCGGAAATTTAGGCCGGCCAAATTCGCGGATGTAAAAGGACAAGATCATATAGTAACAACGTTAAAGAATCAGATACGCTCGGACAAGATCCAGCATGCGTATCTGTTCTGCGGAACCCGTGGCACAGGTAAGACCAGTGTGGCAAAGCTTTTTGCCAAGGCCATAAACTGCGAGCATCCAAACGGCTCGGATCCGTGTATGGAATGTGCCATGTGCAAGGCCATTCAGAACGGTACTTCAATGAACGTTGTGGAGATCGATGCCGCTTCCAATAACGGTGTCGACAACATAAGGCAGATAATCGAAGAAGTTTCTTATCCTCCGACAGACGGACGGTTCAAGGTATATATAATCGACGAGGTCCACATGCTTTCTATAGGCGCTTTCAATGCGCTTTTAAAAACACTGGAAGAGCCTCCGTCATATGTTGTTTTTATTCTTGCGACCACAGAAGTGCATAAACTTCCGGTCACCATTCTTTCACGCTGCCAGCGTTATGATTTTAAGCGCATAAGCGTTGATGACATAGTGGGCCGTATCAACGAACTTCTCCCCGAAGAACAGATAGAAGCCGATGAAGATGCAATAAGATATATAGCAAGGGCTGCGGACGGCGCACTTCGTGATGCGTTAAGCTTACTCGATCAGTGTGTCGCCTTTAATTTCGGAAAGCGTCTTACTTACGAAATGGTGCTTGATACGCTCGGTGCGGTCAATACCGGAATTTTCAGCGATATGCTCCGTATGATCATAATAGGAGATGTTGCGGGCGCCATATACATGCTTGAGGAAGTCATCATGGAAGGCCGCGACATGAGCCAGTTTGTGACCGATTTCACCTGGTATATAAGAAATCTTTTGCTCGCGGTCACAAGCGACGATGTATCTTCGGTAGTGGATATGTCGAAAGAAAACCTTGCAAAGCTTATTACCGAATCAAAGCAGATAACGGCCGACGAGGCTATGCGTTTTATAAGGATACTTTCGGAACTTTCCAATCAGATCCGTTATGCTTCCAATAAAAGAGTCTTGGTGGAGCTTGCAATAATCAAAATGTGTAAGCCCGAGACCGAGAGTAAGGACGATACGCTTATTTCAAGGATCCGTGCTCTTGAGAAGAAATTCGAAGACGGTGACTTTGCACCGGCTGTTAGGCAGGAAATCCCGGAAAAAGAACAGGAAAGACCAAAAGAAGAGATAAAGATAAGACCCGAGTCGGTTCCCGACGATATAAAGAGGGTTGCCGCAAACTGGAGCAGGGTCATTGGCATGACACAATATCCGCAGAAAGGATATTTAAAGAATGCCATCCCGTCACTTGGGGAAAACGGTGAGCTTATCATAGCGTTTGAGAAAAATACGGATAAAGTTTTTTATACCGATGCCGATCACCACGAGGAACATTTTGATGAGCTTAAGCGCATTGTAAGCGAGGCGGCGGGAGCAGAGGTAAGGATAAGACTTGAAGTCAACAAACAGCCGGGATCGGGCGAGGGAACGGCTTTTCCCGATCTTTCAAGACTATTTGAAGGTACCGGCATAATAATAGAAGAAGAGGAATGATCCAGGAGGATATAAAAATGGCAAAAAGAGGCGGATTTCCGGGTGGAGGAATGCCCGGCAACATGAGCAATCTGATGAAGCAGGCACAGAGAATGCAGCGTCAGATGGAAGAAAATCAGAAAGAACTTGAGTCCAAGGACTTTACTGCAAAGGCCGGCGGCGGTGCCGTTACGGTTACGGTAAGCGGTAAGCGTGAGGTCAAGAGCGTTGAGCTTACACCCGAGGTTGTGGATCCCGACGATATTGAAATGCTTCAGGATCTTATCGTGGCAGCGATGAACGAAGCTTTAAAGCAGGTCGACGATGCCAATTCGGCAGCAATGAACAGAATGACCGGAGGTCTTTCGTTTTAAATGAATCTCTACGGCGGTCAGGTTAACAAGTTAATAGAGGAGCTTGAGGGCTTGCCCGGCATAGGTTCGAAATCTGCACAAAGACTTGCGTTTCACCTTATAGGACTTCCCGAAGAAAAGGTAAACCGTATTGCCACCACAATGATGGAAGCCAGGAAGAACGTAAGATATTGTGCACAGTGCTGTACACTTACCGACAAGGAGTTATGTCCCGTGTGCGCAAATAAAAACCGCGATCATTCCACCATTATGGTGGTGGAATCGCCGAGAGATCTGGCCGCATACGAAAAGACGGGCAGATATGAAGGCGTATATCATGTGCTTCACGGTGCGATCTCTCCCATGCTCGGTATAGGGCCTAACGATATAAGATTAAAAGAACTTATAAAAAGGCTCGAAGGTGATGTAAATGAGGTTATTATAGCCACAAATTCAAGTCTTGAAGGCGAGACGACGGCTATGTACATAAGCAAGCTTATAAAGCCGACCGGTATAAAGGTTACCAGGATCGCAAGCGGGGTTCCCGTAGGCGGCGATCTTGAGTACATAGATGAAGTGACCTTATATCGTGCGCTTGAAGGCAGAACAGAAATCTAGGAGGGTAATATGCAAAAGAAAGTATTTGGTACGACTAAAAACGGTGAAACAGCTTATCTTTATGAGCTGACAAACAAAAACGGCATGGTCTTAAAGGTTTCAGATTTCGGGGCAAACCTTGTGGCTTTGATCGTGCCCGATAAAAACGGCAAACTTGATGATGTGGTATTGGGATTTGATGATGTTGCGGGTTATGAATACAACGCATCTTTCTTCGGAGCGATAATAGGACCCAGCGCCAACAGGATCGGAAAAGCTTCTTTTACCATAGACGGAGTTGATTATAAGGTAGCTGTCAATGACGGTACGGTCAACAACCTTCACAGTGATTTTTACAATGGCATCCACAAGAGAATGTGGAAAGCCGAAGCAGGTGATACATGCGTTAAATTCACAGTAGAATCCGGCGATATGGATATGGGCTTCCCCGGCAACAAGGTATTTGAAGTAACCTATACTCTTACGGATGACAATGCGGTAAAGATCGACTATAAGGTTACTTCCGATAAAAACACGATCATCAATCCCACAAACCACTCGTATTTCAATCTTGCGGGTGCTGCTTCGGGACACAACATAGAAGATGATATACTTACGCTTAATGCATCGCATTATACCCCCGTTGTGGCAGGTGCCATCCCCACAGGTGAGATCGCACCCGTAGCCGGAACGGTCATGGACTTTACTAAGCCCACAAGAGTAGGCGACAGGATCAGGGATGATTTTGAACAGTTAAAGCTTACCGGCGGTTACGATCATAACTATGCAGTTGACGGCTGGGACGGTTCTCTTAAAGAGATAGCCACGGTCGAAGACAAAGGATCTGGCCGTGTAATGAAGGCTTACTCAACACTTCCCGGCGTTCAGTTTTATGCCGGAAATGCAATAGCCGATGTTACGGGTAAGGACGGTGCCGCATACACAAAGAGAAGCGGTCTGTGTCTTGAGACCCAGTTTTATCCGGATTCGATCAATCACCCCAATTTCCCTTCGTGCGTATTCGGTCCCGGAAAGGACTATGTATCGGAGACGATATATAAATTTATCTAAAGAAAAGTTTGGAATTTAAGATGGATGATAACAGGATAGACTTCCCGGGGAAAGATGAACTTTCCCCGAAGAAGCGCTTGAGACAACAACATTTTAAAAGACTTAAGGCGCGTATATACACGATCATTTTCGTTGTGGCCGTGGCGGCGATAGTAATCGTTGCTTACTTTACATATGAAAGAAACAAGGTATATACATCGCTGAACATGCTTGAAACGGTTGCGTTTGATCCGGCTCCGGGAGCGGTCGTGGATGATTTTGCGGGCGGTATACTTACTTACAGCAAAGACGGCGCGCAGGTAACGGATCCGTCGGGCAATCTTCTTTGGAACAGGACCTTCGATATGCAGAATCCGATGCAGTCGATCTGCGGGGAAACGGTCGCGTTTGCCGATTACGGCGGCTCGATGATCTACGTACAGACCAAAGGCGGTGAGAGCTTCGATATCAAGACAGATATGCCCATTCGCAAGATCACGGTCTCAGATCGCGGTATTGTGGCAGCAGTGCTTGAGGATGTTGATGTTACCTGGATATACCTTTACGATTCAAACGGCGAGACAATAGCATATTTCCGCACCACCATGGAGAAGAGCGGGTATCCTGTAGATCTTGATATTTCTCCTTCGGGTGAACTGGTCGGTGTTTCATATTATTATCTTGATATCTCAGATGTTAAAAGCAGTGTTGCATTTTATAATTTCGGAGATGTAGGACAGAACAATATCGACAACTATGTAAGCGGATATAATTACAAAGACAGTCTTGTCCCGGTAGTGAGATTTATCTCCGATTCCACAGTATTTGCGCT
>JAGCCY010000276.1 GCA_017651385.1 Lachnospiraceae bacterium | reverse complement strand
TTAATATAACCGACCCGTCTATAGATGAGATATTCATGGGATATTACGAGGAAGGAGACAGATAATATGCTTACACTTTTAAAACACGAACTTAAGCAAAATTATAAAAGCCTTTTAATCTGGACGCTTTCGGTAGGTCTGATCGGATTCTACTGCATATATCTGTTCACGAGCATGACTGAGGATATGCAGTCGCTTTCGGAGAGTTTTTCCAATATGGGGGCTTTCTCGGACGCTTTCGGCATGAGTACTCTTTCGATAGCTACGATCGCAGGATTTTTCGCTACCGAGGTCGGAGTCGTGCACAGTCTGGGCAGTTCGATGTTTGCGGCGATCACGGCCACAACGGTTTTGTCAAAAGAAGAAGACGGGCACACCGGAGAATTTCTTTTTTCACTTCCGATATCGAGAGTTAAGGTCATTACCGCAAAACTCATATCCGTACTGGTAAATCTTATCATTTTTACTGTTACGACAGCGCTCTTTTACGGCATTGCATTTGCGGTCATCGGCGAAAAGCCAGATATGGGGATATTCGTTAAATTCATGTGTATGCAGTTTATGATGAACGTTGAGATCGCGCTTATCTGTATGGCATTCTCGGCGTTTGTCAAAAAGAACATGCTCGGCGCGGGACTCGGGATTGCACTTTTATTCTACGTATATGATCTTATGGGAAGAGTTATCCCGGATCTAAAGGATTATCTGGTGATCGGACCGTTCTCGTATGCAAATGCTTCGGAACTTTTTGCAGAAAAAGAAATATCATCGGCCGCCTATGTATTCGGAATATGTATTATAATTCTTTCGGCCGTTTTGGCATATGTCAGATATACAAAGAAAGATCTTGCAAGCTGACAGATCGAGTATAAGGCCCGGATCGGTATGATCCGGGCTTTTATTTTTTTAAATATTATTGACACAAAAGCCGTTTGTTAATATATCATAAATTATGATGAAAAAAATAACAGACGAGATAAGAAAAGAACTGAATACTCTTTCCGATAAGGATTATAAGGATTTTCAGAAAAACCTGATCCCTACGGTGGACAGTGACACGGTTATCGGTGTCAGGACCCCCGCACTTAGAAAGTATGCAAAAGAACTTGTGAAAAGAAGCGATATCGACGGGTTCTTAACAGATCTTCCTCATGCATATTTTGATGAGAACCAGCTTCATGCCTTTATCATTTCAGAGATGAAGGACTATGGAAAATGCATTGATGCGGTGGTAAAGTTTCTTCCGTATGTGGATAACTGGGCAACATGCGATCAATTATCCCCAAAAGTTTTCAAAAAACACAGGGAAGAACTTCTTAAAAACATAAAAATATGGCTTAATTCTTCAAAAACATATGAAATAAGGTTTGGAATAGGAATGCTCATGCAGTATTATCTCGACGAGGATTTCGATATCAAATATCCCGAGGCTGTCTCAAAAATACGGTCCGACGAGTATTACATAAACATGATGATCGCATGGTATTTTGCTACTGCGCTTGCCAAGCAGTATGATGCGATAATACCGTTTATCGAAAAGAACGCTCTCGATAAATGGACTCACAACATGACTATAAGAAAAGCCAATGAAAGTTTCAGGGTATCGCCCGAAAGGAAAGCATATTTAAAGACTCTTAAAAGGAAATAGCAGGATGAAGGCGGATCGAAGCTTAAAAGAAAAGGACAATCTTCATATGAAACCAAAGAAAAAGGTCAGTGCCTGGAGTGTCATATTACTTATCTCACTTGCGATAATCGTTTTTATGATGCTTGCAAGCAACGCAATGGAGATCGGTGCAAGACTCGGTGAGATCAGTATATATATCGAAATAGCTTTTTATGTGCTCATAGCGATAGTGGTCGGCGGAGGTATCGTATATCCTTTGGTCGGTGTTTTTTTCGCTCCGATATTTTCACTTGAAAAACTTCACAATGCCGATGGGCTGGCCAGGCATAAATGGTGTAAAAGGCTTGTAAACAATCTGATCGAAAATGTGGAGCTGACCGATGAAGAACTTGAAGAAGTCAAAGGATATTTAAAATGTGAAGATGAGACCGACGATAAGCTGATCGAGTTCTTTGACCGTAAGATCACTCCGGAACTTAACAGAGAGATATATGACACGGCAAAAAAGATATTTATCATCACCGAGGTATCACAAAATTCCGTCTATGACATGCTCGGTATGGCCTCGGCAAACTTCAGTCTTATCAAGCGGATCACGGAGATCTGCGGCTTCAGACCCAGTACTCCCCAGGTTATCTCTTTGTATATAAAAGTGCTGTCCATTACACTCATTGCGGGTAATCTTGAAGAAATGAACATCGAAGAGCTTATTCCCATGGTGACGGAAGGGGCGCTCGGCAAGGCTTTGGGAATTGTTGCGGCATCCGCGACTCAGGGTGCCGTAAATGCGCTCACAACATTGAGGATCGCCACGATCACCAAGAATTATCTTTTAAATGCGGATGTTTCCGCGACCCGTAAGGAACTTCGATCAAAGTCATACAAAGAGTCATATGAGATATTAAAGAGTATTACCCAGCAGGGATTTGAAGCAAAAATCACGGCTCCCGTTAAATCTTTCTTTGGCAGATTCAAAGCCTGAATTAAAAAACTGATCACCCGGTATCTTTTATGAAAATAAACATTAAACAGGTTGAAGGCATCGAGCCTGAGGTAACTCTTACCTACGATGAGCTCACGCCCGAAGTTGAAAAAATAATAGGGTTTTTAAAGGGCCATGAGATGGTCCTTAACGGTAAAAGTGAAGATGAGACCGTAAGGATCAAGACCGCGGACATTCTTTATATAGAATCGGTCGACGACAAAACCTTTGCTTACACAAAAGACCGTGTCGTAAGGCTTAATTACTCGCTTGCGACCCTCACGGAAATTCTTGAAGATATAAGTTTTTTAAGATGCTCAAAGTCTATGATCTTAAATATCGACAAGATCGAAAAGCTTAAAAGCCTTCCGTCAAACCGCATAGATGCCACGATGCAGGGCGGCGAGCATATCATCATATCAAGAACTTATGCTGCAGATCTAAGAAGCATACTTAAGAAAGGAGGAAGAGGCCGTGAATAAGAAAGTGTCACTTTGGGAGAAATATCTGACAAGAGAAATAGGCATAGAATTTAAAGCGTGCCTTTACTTCTTTGCGATATTGTTTTTTTACTGCATACATAAACTTGTAAATCATATATATACAGCCGATATCCTTCATATGGCCGAGATGATCCTTTTATGCTATATCATAGGCTATGTTCAGGTCTTTCTTTTTAATAATTTTGACGAGGCAGAGAAGCTGGGGGTCAAAGAAACGATCGGGATCGTTGTGTGTACTGTGGTTTATACGGTTCTTTCATTCGTATTTGGCTGGTTTGAAAAAAAGCCCGGCTGGACAGCGGGTTTTGCGGTCTATGTAATAATATTGTATTTATGCGTTTTTCTGATCTATTACACCAAGCGTAAGATAGACGACAAAGAACTCAACAAGGAGCTTGAGCTTTTCAAGGCGAGACCTGATAAGGAACAGAATACTTAATAAAAGAAATGAAAAAGGCGGGCCGTACGGTCCGCCTTTTATGATCTTTATTTTTTCTTTACCGAGTATCCGAACTTCCCTATATATTCACCGAGCGTGAAATATTCGCCGTGTGAGTAAGTGACAAGATCCGTGCTGTTAAGATCGAACTTTCCCTTTTGGTCCATATATTTCTCATCGACCGAAATATTCACGACTTCTGCTATGAACATATCATGTGAGCCCAGTTCAAGGATGTCTTTTACCTTACATTCTATGCATACGGGACTTTCGGCGATCCCCGGTGCGGATATCCTGCTTGAAGGGCAGGGAGTAAGTTTGCACTCTTTAAACTTGTCTATATCTTTTCCCGATCTGACACCGCAGTAGTCGGTTGCGAACGTAAGGTCCTTTGTCACAAGATTGATCACAAACTCACGTGTTTCCGTAAGAATGGCATGTGAATATCGTTCTTTGCGCACCGATATGGATACCATTGCGGGATCGGAACATATCGTGCCTGCCCAGGCAACGGTTATGATATTGGGCTTTTCATTGGGCCTTTGCGTACTCACCATTACAGCGGGGAGCGGATAGAGCATATTTCCCGGTTTCCAGTTTTGCCTTGCCATAAGATAAACCTCCGAATTCATTAAACCGAAGCGACGGTATTGTTATCTGTTCTCATCTATGACTTTCCTTACCTCAGCGACGGATATGTTCTTTTCCGATGCTATCTTTGCAAGGTCGTCATATTCAAATTTTTCGCGTGTTACGCCGTAGCCTGACGATATTTTCTTTTTTACGTTTCCGTAAGGAGTTTCGACATCTTCTGTTTTTCTTTCAAGAGTATAGCGTTCAACGACGTGTTTTCGGATGCCGATCGTTGATGTGTACTTAAATATCGCCCTTACGATCCTGTCCGTATCCGCATTTTTGCATAGAACCGTGAGGAGTGTTCCCGGGCGGTTTTTCTTCATGCCTGCAGGGACTGTGAATACTTCAAGAGCGCCTTCTTCAAAAAGTTTTACCGTAGCAAAACCCAGATCTTCCGCAGTCATATCATCCATGTTGCAGGAAAGCTCCGTTACGGTATCGGATCCACTGTCTGTTTCCCCCAGCATTACACGCACACAGTTGGCAGTTTCGAAATCTTTTTTACCCATTCCGTAACCGACACCCGATACCTTCATAACGGGCATATTTCCGAATCCGGTCGCAAAATGTTTAAGCAAAGCGGCGCCGGTCGGTGTACAAAGTTCTCCTCTTACAGCACCTCCGTAGATCGGGCAGTCTTTTAATATATATGCGGTAGCCGGTGCGGGAACGGGAAGTATGCCGTGCGCACATTTAACCTGTCCCGAACCTACATGGACGGGAGATACCACAACGTTTTCGGGTGCGAGTTCTTCCATAAGAAGACAGACAGCCGTTACATCGGCGATCGCATCCATTGTACCCACCTCGTGGAAATGTATCTCCGAAACGGGTCTATCATGAGCATGACTTTCCGCTTCGGCGATCAGGGAATACACCGCGAGGACATCTTTTTTAACCTTAGCGGATACATTAAGATCTTTAACGATATGCTCGATATCGTGCATACTCGAGTGATGGTGATGATGTTCGTGTTCATGGTCATGATCGTGATGGTGCTCGTGTTCATGGTCGTGATCATGATGGTGTTCGTGGTCATGGTAATGATCGTCATCGTGATGATGGTGATGATCATGCATGTTCTCATCTTCTTCGATACCGTCGACCTTTACGCTTACATGAGTACCGGTAATACCGCATTTTACGGATTTTTCTTTGGTAACGGTAACCTTAGGTATATTTAAAGCATTGAGTTTTTTAAGAAATTCATCGGGGTCTTTTGTAAGTTCCAAAAGTGCTGCGGTAAGCATATCACCTGCGGCGCCCATATTACATTCGATATAAAGTGTTTTCATTATTGTTCCTCCTTTTTGGGAGACATGTGGTTGATCATGTTGGCAAGATAACCCGCACCGAAGCCGTTATCAATATTTACGACGGACACTCCGCTGGCACAGGAGTTAAGCATTGACAGTAAAGCGGATAATCCGTTAAAAGAAGCACCGTAACCCACGCTTGTGGGGACCGCGATCACGGGGCAGTCGGCAAGACCTCCTATAACGCTTGCCAAAGCTCCCTCCATACCCGCGATTGCGACAATGACGCTTGCGGACATTATTTCTTCCTTGTGTGAAAGAAGTCTGTGAAGACCGGCCACACCCACATCATAAAGGCGTACTACCTTATTGCCCATGACCTCTGCGGTAAGAGCGGCTTCTTCGGCTACGGGGATATCGCTTGTGCCGCCTGTTGCCACCACCACCGTTCCGATGCCGTCGGGTTCTTTAATGTCTCCTATTATGCCTACATGGGAAAGCTCATCGTAGTTAAGGGAATATTCTTTTTTTACTTCGATTGCGGCTTCGGGTTTCATGCGTGTGATAAGGATATTTTCCTGACCGCGCTCAAGCATATTTTTGATGATCCCTTTTATCTGCTCGGGGGTCTTGCCTGCACCGTATATTACCTCGGCAACTCCCTGGCGGATCTTTCTGTGATGATCTATCTTGGCAAACCCGAGATCGTCGAAAGGAGCGGTCTTTATCTTAAGAAGCGCCTCATCGACACTGATCATTCCTTTTTCAAGTTTTTCAAGAATCTGTCTGGTCTCATTGATCATTTTCTTACCTCCAGATCTAAGGTTATACTCTTATAATAATCCTTAAGAGCTTCATTTATCTCATCTCTTTTATCTATAACAAGCGGTAACTGTTCTTTGTGCACCTGGATGATCGCTCTTCCGGCATCGAGTCTTACCCTGAAATCTTTAAAACCGAGGCCGAAAAGAAAACTTTCGGCATATTCGGTCGCTTTAAGTTTTTCTTCGGTGATAGTCTCGCCTGTTTTGATCCTTGTGGCAAGGCATGCGTATGCAGGCTTATCGTGTGTAAAGAGACCTGCTTCTTTTGAAAGACGTCTTATGGTGGTCTTATCAAGACCGCATTCCCTTAACGGTGAGATCACCTTAAGTTCTTTAAGTGCACGCATTCCGGGACGGTCCGATGCATCGTCGGAAGCATTGGTGCCGTCGGCCACATATGTGTAACCGTCTTCATGTGCATTAAAAAGAATGGCGTTAAAGATATTATTTTTACAATAATAGCATCTGTCGGGAGGATTTTCGGTCACCTTTTCATCTTTGAGCACATCCAGGGTTATGACCTTCATATCCGCATTAAGTTCTTTTGCAAGACGTTTTGCATCTTCAAATTCAAATTCGGGCTGGAATGCGGTCTTTACATAATATGCGGTAACCCTTTTGCAGGACTTAAGGCATGCATATAAAAGGTAGGCCGAATCCACTCCGCCGGAAAATGCCAGAGCTATCTCTTTCTTTTCTTTTAAGTATTCAAACAAATCCATATTATCTGCCCGTTTAAAAAAGGGCTCCCGTTATGCAGGAGCCCCTTTGATATTTAGTTATTTTTCTTTGTAAGAGCTTTTTTAATTATGCCTTTGGGATCCTTGATAAGAAGAACAACAACCCAGATCACCATTGCAAGCGCGATGACAGAAAGACCTAAGAAAAGGTCGTTTAGCATATCGGCAGGTGCGGGTGTAAAGTATTCGGCCTTAAGTTCGGCATACTCAAATATGGCATCAACAAGCCACATAAGTGAAGCACCCCAGAACATCCAGCAGAGAAGACCTAAGTTCATCTTATTGTCGGGTGCGTTTTTGTACCAGATAGCGGTACAGATAACAGCTGCAAAAACAGTTGTAAGCAAAGTCATAATTCTCCCCCTTATTTACTCGGTTACTGATTCTGTATCGGAAACCTTTCTTTTCTCAATAACGTTGGCTACAACAAGCATACCGGCCCAAACGGTCGTGGTAAGAAGTGCCATTGTAACTCCGACTGTTGACATTTCATGGAACATCTCCGCAGCGTCGGCGGGATCCGACATCGCAGATAAGAACGGGAACCACGGAACCACCTCACCGTGCCATACATGCTCGAATGCAAGTAATAAACTGCCACCCCACTGAAGGTTGGTAAGCCACTTAAGCTTTCTGGAAAAAGGGATCTTTTCGGTCTCATCTTTGACAACTTCATCAACGGAACCGTCAACATGAACCTTTTTAAGCTCTTTTTTCTCCACTATTTTGGTAACTACGGTTACGACAGCTGCTTCAGCCGTGGGTACAAGAAAACATGCCATAGTTATTTCCTCCTCATAAAATGTATGTTTAGCGTCAAACTTTCACATATTATAATAATACAGGCATTTAAAATATTATTGCAATAATAATCTTAATTATATAAAAAATATATTTTTGACCGCGCGAAGCCTTGCTGATAAAATGGTCTTATCCAAATAAAACGGAGAAGATCATGATACCTTCGACACTTTGTTACATATGTAAAAACAATAAATATCTGATGCTTCACAGAGTCAAAAAAGAAAATGACCTAAACGAAGGCAAATGGATAGGAGTAGGCGGAAAGGTCGAGCCCGGAGAGACTCCCGAAGAATGCATGCTCAGGGAGGTTTACGAAGAAACCGGACTAACGGTAACCAAATATCACTGCCACGGGGTCATAAAGTTTATATCCGACACCTGGGAGGATGAGGATATGTATCTTTTCTCTGCCTCAGAATATATAGGCGAGTTAAACCCCGACTGTAACGAAGGTGTACTTGAATGGGTCGATAAGGACAGGGTTCTTTCGCTTCCCACATGG
>JAGCCY010000275.1 GCA_017651385.1 Lachnospiraceae bacterium | reverse complement strand
TAATCCGTGTAAGACTGTTGAATTTATCCTTAAAGAGCCCATAACGGTAAAGGGTAATTTTACCGCTGCCGAAAGAGACAGGAGAGTCAGGGAAATGTTTCATATGGTCGATCTCGATGATGGTTATCTCTCAAGGTATCCCGATGAACTTTCCGGCGGTCAGAGACAGAGGATATGCATAGCGGCGGCACTGATGCAGCAGCCCAGGTTTCTTATTGCGGATGAACCGGTCTCCGCACTTGACGTTACGGTACAGAGCCAGATACTGGACCTTTTACGCCGACTTCATAAGGAACTTAATCTTTCCATACTTTTTATTTCGCACGATCTTCGTGTCATCTTTAATCTCTGTGACAGGGTAATGGTCATGAAGGCCGGAAAGATCGTCGAAATGGGTGATAAAGACGAAGTATACTTCTCGCCAAAGCATCCTTACACGAAAGAACTTATGGATGCCGCCCGTACCAAATACGAAAAGCGGTAATAATTTAAATAAATCGTACAATTACACAAAAATTAACAAAAAAAGTGTTAAGATTTGCCCCAAAACTCCGATATAATGATTGTAAAAAGGAATTGAATGTTATATAATCATAAATGTAATTGGTTATGTAAACTTTTCAAAAGGAGGTGAGCTTATGGCAATCAACGGATTACTTGATTTCGGTGGACTTTATAACAACTATCGTCCGGTACAGATACCTCAGGTTGATGTTAATGCAGTTAAAGAGCAGGATAAACTTAATGCTACCAAGACCGCAGCTGAAGCTGTAAGCGCACCGGCAGCCGAACCCGAAGTTATCGATAACAGAAGCAGGATCGCCAATCTTGATGATATTTCGCTTAACTTCAACGCAGGCGATGATTTCTCATATATAGGAACGGAATCCGATGTTCAGGCACTTGATATGGATAAGCTCATATCCGATATGCGTAAGGATAAGATCCTTGAAGATTATCAGTACTTTGTAGGTTCTTCACAGAATACGGCTCCTCAGGCAGCAAGCGAAGACGGATTGGTATTCCTTAAGTATTGATTTTGACATAGCTTCTACTTTATGTGATAATAAATACGCTTTCATTTGATAAATGAAAGCGTATATTTTTTTGCGCTTTAAGCGGTCAGTGATCCGGCTTGGCGCATGGGGTTTTTATATGTTTAAATGCTTCTATCCGTCAATACGGATCAATTCCGCATATGAGATCGATTATACAAAACTCTATCAAAAGGGCTGCAGGTGCCTTATATTCGATATAGACAATACTCTTGTCTGTCACGGTAAACCGCAGAACGAAAAAAGTCTTCCCTTTCTCAAAGATTTAAAAGCCAAAGGTTTTAAGATCCTTTTTCTTTCAAACAACAAAGAAGAGAGAGTAAAGTCATTTAACGATCCGCTCGGTGCCGATTATATATATAAAGCGGGCAAACCCGGTCCGAAAAATTATATAAAGGCTTACGAAAAAGTCGGAGAGAAGAGAGAGACCACGGTATTTATAGGCGATCAGCTCTTTACGGATATCTGGGGAGCCAACAGGGCAGGCATTTATTCTATACTTACAAAGCCGATCGACAGGCATGAGGAAATACAGATAATTCTTAAGAGAAGGCTTGAAAAAATTGTTCTTTTCGCCTACGATAGGGGCGTTAAGAACGGCAAAATAAAGGTACGGGAGTATGGTGAACAGCTATGATAATTCTTGTGATCAACGGACCAAATCTTAATATGTTAGGAAAAAGAGATCCCAATATCTACGGATCGGAAACCTATGACGATCTTATCAAAAAGATTAAAAGAAAAGCCGACGAACTTTCCTTAGAGGTTTATTTTTTCCAGAGTAACCATGAAGGTGCGATAGTGGATCGTATCCAGGAAGCCTTAACGGACGGAACGGACGGTCTTATCATAAATCCCGGTGCTTATACGCATTACAGCTATGCGATCCGTGATGCTCTTGAAATACTTGATATTCCCAAGATAGAGGTACATATTTCCGACATAGACAACAGGGAAGAGTTCAGAAGATATTCCGTGATAACGGAAGTGTGCGATGTAAAGATTGCGGGCAAGGGTACCGACGGATATACCGAAGCCTTAGAAATAATCGGAAGGTCACTTGGATGAAAAATCTGTTTTTAGGTAAAAATTCAACAATACCCGGCAGGGTAAAAGATAATATCATTCTTGTCTTTCTTGCATTTATCGCAACTTTCCAGGTGGGATATTTACTTTCAACCGCTTCTATTTTCGGCGCCGCATGGGGGTTAGCGCTGACAGGTTTCTTTGCCGGAGATACAGCTTTGCTGTTTTATACAAGAAAGTTTATTCTTTCACATGATGACGGCTCTTTTAAAAGAAGAACTATATGGGCTGTTGTGCTCGGTATAATTTTGGGGCTTACATATGTGTTCGGTTATCAGCTTCAGTATATTGGTAATTCCGCACCGGGCTTCATGGGTAAAGCATCGATAGTGTTAAGATCGATCTGCCTTCTTCCCATATTCTATCCCGCATTTTATCTGCTGCTTTATGCAGTCGATCACGTAAAAGAGATCGAGATCACGGGCGAATGCGCATATCCCAAAAAGAAGATATATCTTTTATCGTGGCTTTGCATCTTTATATCATGGATACCTGCTTTTCTTGCATATTATCCCATGATAATGTCATATGATTTTCATGCGCAGGTTTTGTATTCGGCACTCGGGTTTGACGCCATAAGCTCGCACCATCCGTATCTTTCCACGCTTGAGATCGACCTTTTCTATCATATCGGGCTTTGGATCAACAATACACAGCTCGGAATGGCATTTATGGCTTTATTTCACATGATCATAAACAGTGCGGCATATGCGTGTGCGGTAGTGGTACTTTCAAAACTCATACCCAAAAAGCCCACGCCGTTTATCGCAGCCTGCGCGTTCGGACTGTTTCCCACGAATCCGGTAATGATTTTAAGCACCACGAAGGATGTTATCTTTTCACTGTTCTTCCTTTTGTTCATATGTACGATATTTGAAAGATTCCTCTTTTCTTTTACAAAGAAGAGAAAGATCGTTTTCGATATACTTATAGCGGTTACGGGCATTATGTCATGCTTATGGCGAAATAACATGGTATATGCCGTGGCTGTTGCCGGTGTTCTTTTAGTCATTTTTGTAAAAAAACAGTATAAGCTTCTTATCCTTATCCTCACAGTGGTCATATTCCTCGGCAACAAATTGGGAATAATGGGATTAAGGACTTTGGTCCACGACGAAAATGACACCAATAAGATGGAAATGCTGAGCGTTGTTGTGCAGGCTTACGGTCGTACGGTCACTAAGAATATGGATTCGCTCGATCCGGAAGTTTCCCGTATCATCGAATACTATATTCCGAGAGAAGGCTGGGAATATCATCCGGGCATTTCGGATGCGATGAAGAATGCACCGCTTGTTTACGATACATACGGACATTTTGTGGATAACTGGGGTGATACGTTTAAGGATTTCTTCTTTGTAATAAGACGATATCCCAACGAATTTCTTGATTCGTTCCTTGATACCACCAGAGGATACTGGTTTTTGGACGATACTTCTTTTGCCGATGTTCTGGGTGAAGGCTATGAAGGACGGATGGGTATCATCTATACGTACAATGCTTCGGAATCGTGGGTTGTGGATGAGATAAAGCATGAGTCAAAGCTTCCTTTTGTGGAATACCTTTACGAATCCGTGGTAAGTGAAGATGTGCTTTTGAGGGCTCCGGTCATAAACCTTCTTTTTAAGATATCGTTCTATACAATATCCACCGTGCTGGCTGCGTTACTGTTTATCTATAAGAAGAACAAAAAGGGCCTTGCACTCATTACTTTTTCGATCATGTATATACTTACGATGTTTTTGGGACCGGTCGTACAGTTTAGATATGCATACCCGTGGATACTGACGCTTCCGTTCTTTGTGACGCTTTTCTTTGTCAAACCCGGGGAATAGTCATTTCGCTACATCTGGATACTGCCCCGGCTCAGACGAAAAGTCCGCGGAAACGTGAGTTAAGCTCAAAGAAAAAAACAGTTGATTTATTGAATCATTTCGTATAAAATAATCGGGAATTATGTGTTTTGATTATTTAGGAGGATTTTTATGATTTCTGCAGGTGATTTCAGAAATGGCGTTACTATTGAAATAGAAGGCGCTGTATTCCAGATTATCGAGTTCCAGCATGTTAAGCCCGGTAAGGGAGCAGCTTTCGTTCGTACTAAGTTAAAGAACGTTATTAACGGCGGTGTTGTTGAGCGTACTTTCCGTCCTACCGAAAAGTTCCCTCAGGCACGTATCGACAGAAGTGATATGCAGTATCTTTACAATGACGGTGATCTTTATTACTTCATGAACGTAGAGAACTATGAGCAGGTAGCATTAAACCAGGATACTATCGGTGATGCGCTTAAGTTTGTTAAGGAAAACGAAATGTGTAAGGTTTTAGCATATAACGGAAATATCTTCTCCGTTGAGCCTCCGTTATTCGTAGAGCTTGAGATTACCGATACAG
This sequence comes from Lachnospiraceae bacterium, assembly GCA_017651385.1. GTDB lineage: Bacteria > Bacillota > Clostridia > Lachnospirales > Lachnospiraceae > UBA1258. Next base: position 4,383 of record JAGCCY010000275.1, on the reverse strand, counting down.
AGCCCGGCTTCAAGGGTGATACCGCAACAGGCGCTACAAAGCCCGCAACCGTTGAGACAGGTGCACAGGTAGCGGTTCCGTTGTTTGTTAACCAGGGCGACGTTATCAAGATCGATACACGTACTGGCGAGTATCTTTCAAGAGTTTAAGTTTGACCGATCAAAAATTGATTGTGACTGTCCGGAGACAACTTTTATGAGTTGTCTCCTTTTTATTTCATTAAAAGAAGACCGGGCGATCTAAAGGATCATATAAGGCCCGGAGTTTAGTTCAGGAGGGTTACAATGAATTTTGAAGAATTTAAACTTTATGTATCTGAGGCGGTAACATCGGCATTGGGAGATGATTATGAATATACCCATACTCAGGTTATCAAAAACAACGGGATCAGGCTTACGGGGTTAAGCGTACACAGGACCGGAAACACGATCTCACCCACTTTTTATCTTGAAGGATTTTATGAAAGTTATAAAAAGGGCGAATCGTTAAAAAGTATCATCGACACTTTGGCGGAAGGATATTCAAGGTACGAGATTGAAGAAGCGCCGGACCTTGATTTTATCACCGACTACGAAGAAGTTTCAAAGCGCATAATGATCAAGCTTGTCAACTATGAGAAAAACAAGGATTTTTTGTGTGAAGCCCCGTATGTAAAGATCATGGACCTTGCGGCAGTATTTTATGTGGAGATAAAGCACAAAATGATGGGCGAAGGAGCGATAATGATACGGAACAGCTGCTTTGAAAAGTGGGGCACGGACATAGATACCGTATATAAAGACGCTTTCAATAATACAAGGAATATACTCGGATGCGAGATATCCAATATCACGGAAGTGCTTAAGAATATAATCTTAAGCAAGGGAGGGGATGACAGCGAGGTCGATGAACTCCTTTCAAGACTAAGCACCCCCGAAGATATACCGATGTATATCCTTTCAAATAAAACGGGACATTTCGGTGCATCATGCATGCTGTATGAGGATATGCTCAAAAGCTTTGCCGATAAGATGGAAAATGACCTGTATATACTTCCGAGTTCCATGCACGAGCTGATCATCATTCCAGACAGCGGAAAAGAAGAACCGGATAACTTAAGGATGATGGTAAAACAGGTAAATTCCGAACAGCTTGAGCCGGGTGAAGTACTGTCCGACAATGTCTATTATTTTGAAAGAAAACAGGGCAAAGTAAGGCTTGCCTGTACAGCTTAGCGTTTTTGACATAAAGTAAGGCATATGATAAAATAATCTCCGTTGGTGTGCCATAAATCTTGTATTTATGGCATATCCGACGGAAGTTAATCAATATGCAGCCGTAGTATAATGGATAGAACGGAGGCCTCCGACGCCTTTGATGCAGGTTCGATTCCTGTCGGTTGCATTTAAGGAACAAGGTGTTAAAATGAACATAAAAAAGTCGCGTAAAGCGGGCTCTTTTAAAGAAAACATTCACAGATTCGATAACGGGTTAAAGGACTATCTGATCCTTATCAAAGAATGGCTCACGGATTACGGTCATATCATTCTTCCGATCATTCTTTTTGTATGTGTCGGAGTAACTCTTGTCGTAGCCATAAAGGCAAGAACCCGTGTCGAGGAAGCTCAGAGAGCTGCCGAGGAAGCTTTGATAGAGTCAAAGACCGAAGTTATCGAAGTAAAAGAGACGGTGTTTGAAGAAAACGCCTATCCCGAGATCAATGCTCTTATAAAAGCGTATTACGACGCTATTAAAGCAGTCGATGTGGACGCACTTGAGGGTATTCAGGGAAGCGTATCGGATACCGAGAAGTTAAGGCTTCAGGCCATGAGTCCTTATATCGACAGATATGATAATATCAATGTCTACACTAAACCCGGACCGTATATAGATACATATATCGCATATGTGACAGTGGATGTGTATCTTAAGGAAGCGGAGCCTTCTATCCCGGGACTTGAGTCGTTTTATGTATGCAAGGATATAGACGATACTTACTATATCAATGTAGGCGAGCTTGCCGAGGATGAAGCGGCATTTATCAAAGACATTACCGAACAGGCCGATGTTGTGGATCTTAAGAATACGGTCAATGTCCAGTATGCGGAACTTATGGAATCCGATGAGAAACTTAAAAATTACTGGGCTCAGATCTCGGTTGAGATCGATTCTTCCGTAGGCGAGCAGCTTACCGAGGAAGCGGTTATACAGGCAAGACTTGAAGATGAGCGGAAAGCGCGCGAAGAGGAAGAGCGCAAAAACGATCCAAACTATGTGGAAGAGGAACCCGAAGTAATAAAGGTTAAGGTCAATACTTTGGTAAACGTCCGTAAATCCGCAAGTGCCGAAGCCGAAAAAGTGGGAACCGCTTCTGTCGGAACGGTATATGAAGTTATAGAAGTCATGCGTAACGGCTGGACCAAGATCAACTACGACGGGACGGAAGCATATATCAAATCCGAATTCCTGGATCAAATGGAAGATATCGGTAAGATCCCCACTGTAGGCAATATAAAGGCAACCGATTTCTTAAATGTAAGAAGCGAGCCCGATCAGACGGCCGCCAAGTTAGGTGTTTTGAATTCAGGCGACATAGTTGAACTTGTCGAGGAAGTCGGCGACTGGTCCAAGATAAAGTACAACGATCAGATTGGTTATGTGAAGACCGAATATACCGAGAAACAGTAGTATAAAAAAGATTTATGCGCAATATATCCCGCAAGCTGAAGGTTTGCGGGATTTTATAACAAATATCAAAGTGTGGAAACGGGTAAGGATGAAAGTTTTAAAGAGAGTTTTTTCTTTTGTGATCGCATATTGTCTTATACTCTCGTTTGGCTGCTGCGGTTATGACAGTTCTTTTGCAAGTCTGTCGGAAAATGAGCCGGCAGGAGATAACATCGCAGAGACTACGCTTACATATCCGAGCGATATCAAAGTCAGTTACAGCGGAAAGAATATGCTTGTGGCACCCTGGGAGGTCAATTGGGCGTACGAGGTCAACGAGGAAGAATGGAGCAGTGTGGTTACCGATACCGCTCATCCGATAGACAGAACATATAAGAATTATTTCGAGCCTGCTTCGGAAGGTAAGCTTACCATAGATTATACCGGAGCATATAAACCCGATGCCGTCACGTATGTACATAAGTACCCGGTCTCAATGCTCCTTACGGTCGAAGACCCCGACGATCTTCCGCTTACCGAAGCGATAGAGAGAAGAGTGGAATACGAAGATTATATTGAGGTTGAGCTTACAGACGAAGAAAAATTCAATTTTCCTCTGGTGCTTTCGGGTGATGATTTTAACGGATACATTTATGATGTCTGTGTGGTCTGGGACCATGCAAGTTTCAGAGGGACCGCCAAATTTTCTTTTCTCATAGAGGAAGGGGAGTCGAATGGACAATAACGGTATAAGGATAAATAAATATATAGCCGATGCGGGAATATGTTCGCGCCGTGATGCGGATGACCTTGTGGCAAAGGGCAGCGTTACCGTTAACGGCAAGAAGGCAGAGCCCGGCACCAGAGTGTTTGAAGGCGACAGCGTTAAAGTGGGCTCAAAGCTTATAAAACCCAAGGACGAAAAGGTGGTCCTTGCGTATTATAAGCCTGTCGGAGTTACCTGTACCGAAAAAGATCAGTTTGCGGATATTACGGTCAAGGATGCGGTCAGATACAAGGAAAGAGTCACGTATGCCGGAAGGCTTGACAAGGATTCCGAAGGGCTTCTTTTGCTCACAAATGACGGAAAGCTTATCGAAAAGATGATGAAAGCGTCAGGCAATCACGAAAAAGAATATGTGGTGCGTACCAGTAAGCCCATAACCCAGGCATTTACGGATAAGATGTCCGCAGGAGTATATCTTAAAGAGCTTGATACGGTCACAAGGCCGTGCAAGGTAAAGCGGATATCCAAAAACACGTTCAATATAGTGCTTACGCAGGGGCTTAACCGTCAGATACGACGCATGACGGCCGCACTTGACAATAAGGTCATGGGTCTTAAGAGAGTAAGAGTCTTAAGCGTTACATTGGGCGGGCTTAAACCCGGCGAATACAGAGTACTTTCAAGAGAGGAAGTTGACAAGTTATGGAGAGAATGCGGGAATTAGTGGATCTGTTAAATAAAGCATCCGAGGAATACTATGCCAAGGATGAGTCGTTTCTTTCCGACTATGAGTACGATGCCCTCTATGATGAACTTTCAAAACTCGAAGAAGAGACCGGGATAGTTTTAAGCAACAGCCCGACACGAAACGTAGGCTATGAAGCGGTGGATTTTCTGCCGAAAGAACGCCACGACAGGCCTATGCTTTCCCTTTCAAAGACAAAGAGCGTGGATGAACTTGCGGACTGGGCCGGTGACAGGGACTGCCTTATAAGCTGGAAGCTTGACGG
>JAGCCY010000274.1 GCA_017651385.1 Lachnospiraceae bacterium | reverse complement strand
GACCGCGTGACCGTTATGGTTGCAGCGGTTGTATGCATCACTCTGGTTGCTGCTGTCGTGATCGCCAAGTTTATAGGATGTACGCTTCCGATGCTTGCGAAGCGTATAGGTTTTGACCCTGCCGTAATGGCAAGTCCTTTTATCACCACGATCGTGGATGCGCTTTCGCTTATCATTTATTTCAGCGTAGCCACAAGCATATTAAGAATTTAGGAGAGAAGATATGGCCCTTAAAAAAGCCCCAATGGGATGGAACAGCTGGGACTGCTACGGCGCGGCTGTCGATGAAAAAACAGTCAGACAGAATGCGGATTACATGGCAAAATACTTAAAGCCTTACGGCTGGGAGTATGTGGTCGTGGATATACAGTGGTATGAGCCCGCTGCCGAGAGTAACGAATATCATCCTTTCACCGATATGTGTATGGATGAATATTCCCGTATGATACCCGCACCCGGAAGATTTCCGTCTTCAAAAGGAGGTAAGGGCTTTAAGCCGCTTGCGGACTATGTGCATTCATTGGGCCTTAAGTTCGGTATACACATAATGCGCGGTATCCCGAGACAGGCGGTACATAAGAACACAAAGATACTTGGAAGCAATAAGACCGCAAGGGATATTGCAAAGACCGCTAGTATCTGTCACTGGAACACCGATATGTACGGTGTCGATGCATTCAAAGAAGGTGCAAAAGAATATTACGACAGCATATTCAAACTCTATGCTTCATGGGGCGTGGATTTTGTAAAGTGCGATGATATATGCAGGGAGCTTCCGCATGAGGAAAGCGAACTTGTTCTTTTGAGCAATAGTTTACATAACTGTGGAAGGGATATGATCCTTTCACTTTCACCCGGCCCCGCACTCCTTGAAAAGTCCGAACTTTACAAGGAAGTTTCGAACATGTGGCGTATAACGGATGACTTCTGGGACAAGTGGGAGCTTCTTTACGCAATGTTTGAAAGAGCCGAGAAGTGGTGTACCCATGCGGGTAACGGTCACTGGCCGGACTGCGATATGCTTCCCGTTGGAGCGCTCCGACAGTGCTACGATGAAAAGGAATGGACCAAATTCACGGAAGATGAACAGATCACCATGATGGCGCTTTGGTGTATCGTCCGTTCGCCTCTTATGATCGGCGGCGAGATGACGAAATTTGACGACTTTACGCTTAAGCTTCTTACCAACAAGGCGCTTCTTAAGATGCACAGCGATGCGAGAAATTCGCATCAGGTACTGCGTAAGGAGATCGCGGGAAAAGAGGTTGCTCTCTGGACTGCCACCGATGTTGAAGGCGGTATGTATGCGGCGATCTTTAACTTAAGCAATAAGAGCTGTACGGTCAAGGTGGAAAGCGACGATCTTGAAGTTGCTTCTTTTGCAAACGGCTTTGAAATATTTACGGGAAAGGCATTTAAGGGCGGAGACGTCATAACCGCCAAGATACCGGCGCACGGTGCTGCGGTATATGCTCTGGGGGTTAAGGAATAATGAATATCAAAGAACTGTTTGATCATAAAAAAACAGTCTACTCCATGGAAGTTTTCCCGCCCAAGAAAGCGGACAGCGTGGATGCGGTGTACAACACTCTCTATGGTTTAAGAGGTCTTCCCGTTGACTTTATATCGGTCACTTACGGTGCGGGCGGTTCCGAGGTTCAGAAGCACAAGACCGCGGAGATCGCTTCCCTTATCAAGAAAGAATACGGCATCGAGCCTTTAAGCCACCTTACCTGCGTGGGCTCCACAAAAGAAGATATCGTGGATACATTAAAGGAGCTTAAAGCGATAGGCGTTCAGAATATCCTCGCATTAAGGGGCGATATGCCGGCTGAGGGTACGCCTTCGATGGCATTTGCTCACGCTTCGGATCTTGCGGCTTTCATAAAAGAAACCGATCCGTATTTTAACGTGGCGGGTGCCTGCTATCCCGAGTGCCATGTGGACGCAAAAGATCTTGATGAAGACATTGAAAACTTAAAGAAAAAAGTGGATGCCGGCGTTACGCATCTTACGACCCAGCTTTTCTTTGACAACGATATATTTTACGCATTCAGGGAAAAGGTTGAAAAAGCGGGTATAACGGTGCCGATCACCGCAGGTATCATGCCGATCGTAAAAAGGACTCAGGTCGAGAGGACGGTTGCGATGTGCGGAGCAAGTATCCCCGCAAAGTTCGCAAGGCTCATAAGCAAGTATTCAGAGTCGCCCGAAGCCTTAAATCAGGCAGGCCTTTCATATGCGGTCGATCAGATCACAGATCTGGTGGCCAATGATGTGCGCGGTGTGCACCTTTACACCATGAATAATGTCGAGACCGCAAAGTATATCACGCAGGCTACGGAAAGCCTGTTTAAGTCGGTCAATAAATTGTGAGGGAGAACCGATGACCCTGCTTTCTTTAGAAGACCGCAGTGAGATATTACGCTATCTTTCATACAGAGGAAGCGAGCTCACCGAAGGGATCGAGAAGAGAATAAACGACTGTATCAAGGCCGCCAACGAGGCGGCCTTGATTAAGAGTACCTACAGAAGATTCAAGATCGAAGAAAAAGAAGAGGGAATTGCTCTTTTGGGCACGGGTGTGATGCTTTTGGGAAACAGTTTGAAAAAGCATCTAAACGGGGCCGAAGAAGCAGTTCTTTTTTGTATTACGCTTGGTGCTTCTTTTGACACCGAGATAGAAAAAATGATGGTATCGGATCCCGCTTCGGGAGTGATACTTAACTCCGCAGGGATCACGCTTATCGAAAAAGCGGCCGACGATCTTCAGAAAGAGATCGATGAAACGCTTCCCGGCGGTTTTCATACCGGGGTGAGGTTCAGCCCGGGCTACGGCGACCTTCCGCTTGAATCGCAGGAAGATTTTATAAGACTATTAAATACCGAGAAATACCTCGGTGTAAGGCTAAACAGAAATATGCTCATGAATCCTTTAAAGACCGTTACCGCTGTTGCGGGAATAGTTAAGGATCAAATATAAAGGGTAAGAAGAAAGATATGGATTATTTTGACAGGATAAGGGTATTGGACGGTGGCATGGGTACGGAGCTTGTAAGGCTGAACGCTCCCATGGGAAAGATACCCGAAGAACTTAATATCACGCATCCCGAGATCATCAAGGGTATCCACAGATCGTACATTGATGCGGGAAGCGATGTGATCTACACGTGTACTTTCGGTGCCAACGCATACAAGTTAAGGCACGGCGAATATTCAGTAACAGATGTTATTAAAGCTTCCGTAAAGAATGCAAAGGATTCGGTAAAAGAATCGGGCAAAGACGTGCTCGTGGCGCTTTCAATGGGTACGATCGGAGATATACTGGAGCCGTTCGGAAACCTTAAGTTCGACGAAGCCTATGATATCTATAAGGAAATGGTCACAGCCGGCGAGGAAGCCGGAGCGGATGTACTTGTGTTTGAGACCCAGACGGATCTTTTGGAGGTCAAGGCGGGAGTGCTTGCTGCCAAAGAAAACACAAAGCTTCCCATGTGGGTCACCATGACCTTCGAAACAAACGGAAGGACATTCACGGGAACGCTTGTGGAATCGATGGCGATAACGCTTGAAAGCTTAGGCGTTGAGGCGATCGGCGTAAACTGTTCGCTCGGACCCAACGAACTGTTTCCTTTTGTGGAGAGGATGAGAAAGGTTTCAAACCTTCCGCTCATCATAAAGCCCAATGCGGGGCTTCCCGATCCGAGGACAGGTGAATACGACCTTAAAGCAGATCAGTTCGTGGAAGACATGAAGCAGTTCTTAGAACTCGGAGTCTCAATGGTGGGCGGATGCTGCGGAACGGATCCCGAGTATATAAGAAAACTTGTTGACATAACAAAAGACTACAAGCCGATCAAACCTGAGGAAAACAACCATTCTTACCTTACAAGTTCAAGAGGATATGTTGACATAACTAAGGTACATGTTGTAGGCGAACGTGTTAATCCTACAGGTAAAAAAGTCTTTAAAGAAGCGTTGCTCAATCATGATATCGACTACGTAAAGAGTCAGGCGCTTGAGCAGGTGGAAGCCGGGGCCAAGATCCTGGATGTAAACGTCGGCCTTCCGAAGATAGACGAGAAGGGACTTATGGTCGAGGTCGTAAAGGAACTTCAGGCTTTGGTGGGCACTCCTCTTCAGATCGACTCATCCGATGCAAAGGTAATAGAGGCTGCTTTAAGAGTATATAACGGAAAAGCGCTCATCAATTCGGTAAACGGTGAGGATAAGGTCCTTGATACGATACTTCCGATCGCAAAGCATTACGGTGCCGCCGTGATAGGCCTTTGTATGAACTCGGGCGGCATACCCAACGAAGCCGAAAAGCGTGTGGAGATCGCCGGCTATATAGTTAAAAAGTGTGAAGAATACGGCATTCCGAGAAAAGATATCTATATAGACTGTCTTACTCTTGCGGCCAGTGTCCAGCAAAAAGAAGTAAGAGATACCTTAAATGCCATTACGGAAGTCAAAAAACGTTACGGCGTGCATACTGTCCTCGGCGTTTCGAATATCTCATTCGGTCTTCCAAAAAGAGAATACATAAACACAACGTTTTTGACTCTTGCAATGAATGCGGGACTCGATCTTGCCATCATCAATCCCAATAACGCCGCTATGATGGGCGCTGTGGACGCATACCTTGTGCTCGACAATGTCGATCAGGGTTCGATGGATTATGTCGAGAAATACGCGGCCATTCAGGCAGCCGAAAAGGAAAAGGCACAGAATGTTGCGGCTGAAGCTGTCAAAGAAACAAACAATCTGACCGATCATGTGCTTAAAGGTCTTAAGGAATCCGTTGCCAAGGATGTAGAAGGGTTACTGGCCACAAAGGATCCTCTTGATATAGTAAATGACGATCTGATCCCCGCACTTGACAGAGTGGGTCTGGATTTTGAAAAGGGCAAAAGCTTCCTGCCCCAGCTTCTTGCAAGCGCATCCGCTGCGGAAGCGGGATTTTCGGTCATCAAGGAATACATGGCAAAGACAAGCTCGGGAGAGACCATTTCAAAAGGAAAGATCGTGCTCGCAACGGTCAAGGGCGATGTACACGATATAGGAAAGAACATCGTAAAGACGATACTTGAGAACTACGGTTTTACGGTCATCGATCTTGGCAAGGATGTTCCGCCCGAAAAGGTCGTGGAGGTCACGAAAGCCGAGAACATCAAGCTTGTCGGGTTATCTGCCCTTATGACCACGACTGTTGTTTCGATGGAAGAGACCATAAAGCAGCTTCGCGAAGCGGGCCTTGACTGTAAGGTCATGGTGGGCGGCGCTGTGCTCACCGAGGACTTTGCGATGCAGATCGGCGCGGATTATTATTCCAAGGATGCCAAGCAGTCCGCGGATATAGCAAAAATGATATTTGGGTGCGACTAGCCGGGATGCGCGGGGACACCTGCGCATGGCGGCAGATAAAACCTGAATTTTATGTGGGGACAATAAATTTGTGAGGAGGTTAAAGGTATGAGGGAAGCAAAAACTTTGGCGGACGGAAAAGAGTTCGCCTTTTGGGAGAGGGAGGTTTCTTTTACCAAAGAACTTTATGTGGATGCAAATGCAGAAAATGCATCGGACGCAAACGACGGAAGCAAGGCATCGCCGTTTAAGACCATTAATGCTGCGGCAAAGGCTGCAACACCCGGAACGCATATCCTAATCGCGCCCGGTGAGTACAGAGAGTGCGTAAGGCCGCAGACAGGCGGCGACGGGCCCGACAGCATGATAGTGTATGAAGCTGTTGAACCCGGGAAGGTCGTTATCAAGGCTTCCGAAGAAGTTACGGATTTTAGCGAAAGCACGGACTGGAGACGATGGGGATACGGTGCCGACTTAAATGCCGCAAAAGATGCAAAGATATATGCCCATAAGCTCGATCCCGAGATGTTTAAGGGCTATAATCCGTTCTGCGCCGTGAATATACTTCATGACAGGCTCTTTATCGAATACGAAAAGACCGATATGACGCCGTATTTAAACCGCCGCGGAATGGTATTCTGTGACGGCGTGATGCTTAAGCAGGTGCCTTTATACAACAATATGGGTACAGAAGACGGTACATACTGGGTGGAAGCAAACGGTCAGACCGTTCATTTCAGGCTTAAGAACGATGAAGATCCAAAGGATCACAGGATAGAGATCACATGCCGTGAGCAGTGTTTCGCACCTGATATCCCGTTCCTTTCTTATATAAAGGTCAAGGGCCTTGTGTGCGCACATGCCGCAATGGGTGCCCCTGTACCTCAAAGGGGATCGATCTCCGCATACAGAGGACATCACTGGGTGATCGAAGACTGTACGGTCGACTGGGCCAATGCGGTAGCGATCGATGTGGGCAACGAATGCTGGCATCATAACATTGATAAGGACAGGATCACAGGCTACAGCGTGATAAGAAGATGTCACATCAAGGATGCCGGAGTCTGCGGTATTGCGGGTCTTTTTGCCACAAACATGCTCATAGAGGACAATCTTATCGAAGGCACCGGCTGGCAGAAGATGGAACTTTCCTGGGAAGCGGGCGCCATCAAGCTTCACAACAGCGTCGACGGACTTTTCAGAAGAAATATATTCAAGAATACCTTCCGTGCCGATCATATCTGGCTTGACTGCGGCAATGTAAATAACCGTATCACACAGAATCTTTTCCTTGACGGCATCGAGCAGAGAGAAGCTATATTCATCGAGTGCACGAGAGAAGGCATTAATTTAATAGACAACAACATATTCTGGAACATTGAAGGCCGCTTCGATCCTAAGAAGAGACCTGTCGAGCCCGGTTCTACGGGATGGTACAAGATGGTCGAGGGAGACGTTATAAACGGTTATGCGGTATACGGAGAGGGTACCGACCGCATGCATGTGGTCAATAACCTTATCGGCAAATGCCGCGGTTACGGCTATTACGCAAAGCCTGTTGCATTCAGGATCTCACCCGGCATGAGAGGCGGCACATCAAGGGATGCCGTCATAAAGAACAATCTTATCTACGACTGCGGCGAAGGTGCGATAGCATTCCCCACGGAAAAGAACACATCCGACGGAAACGCGTATGTTAAGCAGTTTAACGGCGGTTACTTAAGGATCATGTATCCCGCTCCCGAAGTATGCTTAGATCTTAAGTCGTGGAGAGAGTTTTACGGCTTTGATAAAAACGGTGTGGATGCATGGTTTGATATCGAAGTCGATACCGATAAGTATACGGTCAGGTTCTCCGATACGACCGTAACTCCTCCGGGATTCGGCGGTGAGACCGACAAGGATTATATCTACGATGTCGAAAAGTTAAAGAAAGTATCGCGTGAAGACGTAGTATGCGAGGATATTTTAGGCAATGAAGTGCTTTCGGATACCGTACTCCCCGGACCTTTTGCCGAGATTAAGAAAGATACGGTATATTCGATCGATCCGAGAAAAGTATGATATAATCAAGCGTAAATAAAGCTTTAACGCAGGATCAAAGGTTATATATGAAGTTATTCAAATACAGGGAAGGATTTTTAAAAAGCCTTTTCATACTTGTAATACCTATCGTAATACAGAATCTTATAACATCCGCCGTCAGTATGGCGGATGTTATTATGCTGGGAAGAGTCGACCAGACCTCGCTTTCGGCGTCGTCTTTAGCGGCTCAGGTGCAGTTTCTTTTAAACATAGTGTATTTTGGGTTAGATTCCGCTTTGACGATACTTGCAAGCCAGTACTGGGGCAAGAAGGATGCGAAGGTCATATCGAAGATACTCGGTATAGGCCTTATCATATGCATGTCGTTATCGACTCTTGCGACGGTCCTTGCACTGTTCGTTCCGGAAGGCGTGATCGCGATCTGGACGGATGATGCGGAACTTCGAAAAGCGGGAGCCGAGTATCTAAGGTATGTGGCCGCATCGTATTTCTTTGCGGGCATATCAAGACCGTATCTTTCCATCATGAAAAGCTGTGAGAGAGTCAAGCTTTCAATGGCTGTGTCGATGGTCACGATGGGGCTTAACGTTTTACTTAATGCGATACTTATTTTCGGACTCTTCGGCATGCCCGCCATGGGCATAATCGGTGCCGCTCTTGCGACGAGCATAAGCCGCGGCATAGAGCTTGTCATCTGTCTTGTTGATTTCTTTAAGCAAAAGATCATTCCTAAGGCATTGGGTAACATGTTCAATATCCCCCGCGTTCTTTTATCGGACTTTGTAAGATATTCGCTTCCGGCTTTAATGAACGATGCGCTGTGGGGACTTGCGTTTAACATGAACTCGATAATCATGGGACATTTAGGCTCCGATATCGTGGCGGCCAATTCAGTCGTGACGGTAGCGAGAGACCTTGTGACCACGGTAGGTTTCGGTATCTCGGCAGCTGCGGCGATTCTGTTGGGAAAAGAGATAGGAAGCGGCGACTTAAAGCTTGCAAGATCCGATGCGTCTTCGATACTTAAGGTTTCGTTCATCGCGAGCATCCTTCAGGGGATCGTTCTTTTCATCGCGATGCCGTATATCCCGAACCTTGTTAAGATATCGGATACGGCCAAAAACTATCTTACGATCATGCTTCTTATAAGCACCGTATATCAGGTGGGACAGATCATAAATACGGTACTTATCGCATCGTTATTCAGATGCGGAGGCAATTCAAAGTACGGACTTAAGCTCGATATCATAAGCATGTGGGGTGTGGCGGTGCCGCTTGGGCTAATAAGTGCGTTTGTGCTTAAATTGCCGCCCATAATCGTATATGCAATAACCTGTACGGATGAGTTTATCAAAATGCCTATTGCCATTCATCATTACAAAAAGGGCAACTGGATAAACAACCTGACCAGGGAGATCTGATCGCCGGGGAGCCCGGAGAGCATGTTTGGAGGTTTACGCACGATCCGCAAAACTTACATAAATGAAAGAAGATTGTAATGAGATCAAATGGAATGGGGTAATGATAAGAGATATCATATTAACATACAGAAAAACACAAATGAGGAGAGGTACTATGAACATCAAATTAAAAGAAAAATGCGATCTTGCGATCGGGAACAGAGCAGTCATCAATAAGACATTCAGATTTGAAGAAGGTCTTATGAAGAGCACAGGCGCTGTCGCTTTAGCGGTTGAGGAAGCTAAGGCCGGCGAGGATGAACTTAAGGAAGCCAAGAAGATACTTAAGGAAAACGTTTCCGCATTCTCGGATTTTCGTGCAATGCTTGAGATCCCGACGGTTGTAAGGATGGTCCTTTCAAAAGATCCGGAGGATTATATAAAGAGGGCGATCGAGGTCAACAAGAAAGTAAAGAAGATCAAGTCACTCGGCGGAGAATACCGTGTGGTTGCTTCAATGACTCTTCTGGATAAGAAGTCCGATGCCGAGATCGATGCTTATGTGGACAAGACAATAGAGACCTACAAGAGAATGAGCAAGACTCATCCCGTTATCACGGGCTCTGAAGATGTTCCTTTTGCAGCAGCACTGGCTCTTTCCGATAAGGATGTTGAAAGCCTTGTAAACGAAGCGGATGAATGCTATTCGATCATCAAAAAGAAAATGAGACTTTCGGGAAACATCGCTCAGTCGGTAAGCCATATCCTTGCTCTTTACGAAGAGTCTTCCGAAGCAAAGTGCGAGAAGTTTTTAAATCTTTACAACACTTTAAAAGAAAACGATGTTAAGATCGGCAAGAGCTATGAACTTGTTACTTTGGGCTCTCTTTTAAATTCAGGCGTCGATGCATTAACCCTTGCAAAAGAGATAAAGGAAGTTTCCGATTATCTTAAATCCGCAAAGGGATTTGGAAATGGCACGATCGGCAAAAAGATCAGAAATGCTCTGGCGATCATGCTTGTAGCCGATGTATATGCGGGTGAACGTACCACATCGAATCTTTCGGTATTAAACTCAATTATATTTACGATCACGATGCAGTATGTGATGATCGCCGTTGTCGCTTGTACCGTGGCTTCGTCAAACTCACATTAAGGTCCAAAAACACGCGGGCTGTCCAAAAAGACAGCCCGTTTTTTGGTCGTTTTTACCCCCATTTTTAACTATACAAATCACTTAAAATG
>JAGCCY010000273.1 GCA_017651385.1 Lachnospiraceae bacterium | reverse complement strand
ATATCGGTGCCGGATCATATGAGAGAGCCGGAATGATCATCCGATTCATGGGGGTGTTAGGATGTTGAACGTTTATATTGCCGACGATGAAGTCTGGATCACACTTGGGTTAAAGAAACTGCTTGAAAAACTTGATATGGATGTTTATGTGGTGGGAACGGCAAACAACGGACTTACGGCAAAAGAAGAGATAGCGCTTTTTAAGCCGGATGTTGTTTTTACCGACATAAGGATGCCCGGCCTTTCGGGACTTGAACTTTTAAAGGCCATTCCGGAAGTGTCTCCCGATACGATCGTTGTAATGATCTCGGGCTTCGCTGAGTTTTCTTATGCAAAAGAAGCTGTACAGCATCATGCATATGATTATCTTTTAAAGCCCATCAAAGAAGAAGATCTAAAAAGGGTAATGCTTTCCATTCTTTCGGATCGCGGCGAAGAGACCGGTGAAAAAAGCGAGGCACCTTCTTTTGACAGAGTTATAGACAACGTTATCTCCGAGATCCGTGAGCACTATATGGAAGATATATCGCTTACTTCGCTTGCCGCCAAATACAATATAAGCATGGGCCGCTTAAGCGAGATGATAAAAGAATCTTTAAAGGTAAATTTCTCGGATTACATTGCATCTTTAAGGATCCAGCGCGCCAAGGAGCTTCTTCGCGATGAGAGTCTTTCCATACAGGAGATTGCCGAAATAGTGGGTTACAACGACTATTTCTATTTCACAAAGGTATTCAAAAAGGTTGAGGGGATATCCCCGAGCAAGTATCGTAAGTCGATTTAGGACATTAAAAGACCGCTTTTCATATTTTTATTGGTGAAAAGGCGGCCTTTTTTGTTTCAATTTATTATTATTTTGGTAAAAATTACAGAGAGTAATCGATTTCGTAACACAAAAAAAGAAAATTTTACCAATTCACCGAAAATTTTCCATGTTTCTTTGGCAATAATGTCTATAAGATGATGTCATTGAGAGATCTCGCAAAAGAAACTATAGGGTGAATTGTTTTTTAATCAGGAGGTTATGGTTTTTATGAAAAAGAAACTCATTAGTCTATTGTTATGTATGCTGATGGTTCTTACAACTATCGTAGGTTGCGGAACCGAAACAGCAAGTGCCGGAAACAGCGGCGGCGGTACGGCAGCAAATACCAATACCGAAACAAAGACCGAAACTGCAACACCGGCAAAGACCGACGATACTATAAAGATCGGTGTTTCTATCTGGAGTTCTACCGATGTACTCGGTTCTCAGTGTAAGCTCATTCTCGACAAGGCAGCAGAAGCTCTCGGAGTTCAGATCCAGTATGTTGACCAGGGACACGTTTCCGAAAAGGTTACCGCATCGGTTGAGCAGCTTTGTGCAGCAGGATGCGACGGTATCATCATCTGTAACTCATCGGATACCGAAATGGCTTCGGCTATAAAGACATGTAACGACAACGGTGTATATCTTGCACAGTTCTTCCGTATCATCAATTCCGAGACAAGCGCAGATATCTATGAAGCAGCTGTTAAGTCCGAATACTATGTGGGCGCTGTTCATGAAAACGAGCCCGAAAACGGTGAAAAGCTTGTTCAGATCCTTCTTGACAAGGGCGACAGAAATATCGGTCTTATCGGTTGGGAACAGGGTGACGCAACATGGCTTGGAAGATGGGAAGGTTATAAAGCAGGCGTTGAAAAGTGGAACAGCGCACATCCCGACGATCAGGCAGTTCTTTCCGAGCCCCAGTACGCAGGAACATCTTCCGAAGGCGGTTCAAAGGCAGCAGAAGCTCTTATGAGCGCTAATCCCGATCTTGATGCCATCATTCCCGCAGGCGGCGGCGGAGATCCTCTTCAGGGTGCTATCGCAGCTGTTGAGCGTGCAGGCAAGACTCAGGACATCGACATTGTATCCACAGACTTCCTTCCCGATCTTGGCGAAAGAATAGCCAACGGTTCCATGGCAGGAGAATCCGGCGGACATTACTGCGATCCTCTGTTTGCTTTCATGGCAGTTTATAACGCAGTTAAGGGTAATTACAAAGATTTCGGCGGCAAGTTCGAAGATATCAAGTTCCCTTACCTTTATGTAGCATCTCCCGAAGATTACGCAGGATATGAAACATACTTCGTAGATCAGCTTCCTTATACGACCGAAGAACTCGTTGAGATGTCGAAGCTTGATATGGAAGGCTTAAAGGCTAAGGCAGCAGCACTTTCGATCGAAGACGCCAAGGCAAGATCCGGTAAATAACTTAAAACAGATTCAAAGTCAATAGTGATTTTGAGACTTGTGGCCGGTATCGCACGGCGGTACCGGCCTTATTATATCCGGAGGTGAAATGTTATGAAAGCTTCAAAAGAAACAGGAGGCAGAAAACTGTCGGCCCGCGCAAAAGGCTACCTGTTGCTTTTACTTATGGTTGTTGTATCCTGGGGAATATTTAAGATCATTACCCCGGATAATTTCGGTTCGCCAAAGAACATGCTCAGCTATTTTGAAGCATCGCTGCTTGCGGCCGTGGGCGCTGTGGGATTCTATTTCGTTATGGTCATGGGAATGTTTGACTTTTCGATAGGCGCCAATATTATGTTGTCGGCAATTGTGGGATGCGTATTTGCAAACCGTTTCGGGCTGGGATACGCAGGTCTTATAGTGGGTGCTATCCTTACGGGAGCACTGGTTGGATTGTTAAACGGATCTTTTTATGTGAAATTAAGAATCCCGTCGATGATAGTCACGACGGGTCTTGCACTTATATATGAATCGGTTGCCAATTATATAGCGGGCGGTGTGGAACAGACGCTTCCGTCCGATTTAAGAGCATTCGGGCAGATGCCAGGCAACCTGATCCTTGCGGTCATCGCATTTCTGATCGCTTTTCTTTTACTTAACTTTACAAAGATAGGAACTTATACCTATGCCATCGGAAGTAACGAATTTGTGGCAAAGAATATGGGTATTAAAGTTAACGCATACAAGATACTTGCTTTTGTCATAAGCGGTGCATTTTTGGGAATCATGGCGGTTCTCACCATAAGTTACGGCTCTTCCATGGTCGCTGTTACCGGGATGGCTTCCATGAGCCGTAACTTCGTTCCCACCATGGGCTGTTTCTTTGGCCTTGCATTTAAAAAGTACGGTATGCCCATTCCTGCGATCATCATAGGCGAGTTTGTGATCAATATCATATTCTTCGGTTTTATCGCCCTCGGAGCGCCAACGGCCATCCAGGACGTTATCACGGGATTTGCCCTTCTTATCATTGTCATGCTTACCACAAAAGTCGCCAAGGGCGAGATTGTGAAATAGGAGGGATTTATATGAGTGAGATCAGACTTGAAGTTAAAGATGTAAGCAAACATTTTGGTATCACAAAAGCCCTTGTGGATGTATCCTTCAATATCTTAAAGGGAGAGATCCATGCACTTATCGGAGAAAACGGTTCGGGAAAATCGACCCTTACAAATTCTCTTGCGGGCATATATCAGAAGGACAGCGGGACATTTATTTTGGACGGTAAGGAAGTAAGTCCTCAGAATCAGGTGGAAGCCAATAACGAAGGGATATCGATAATCGTTCAGGAACTTGGTACGCTTGACGGGCTTACGGTTGCGGAGAATATATTTTTAGGTCATGAAGATGCATTTGTAAAGTTTGGGATAAAGAACACAAATGCCATGAACAAAAGGGCAACGGAGCTTTTAAAACAGTACGGATTTGAACGTATTAAAGCTTCCGACATGATAGAGAATTACAATTTTGAAGACAGAAAGCTTGTGGAGATAGTCAAGGCTACGTATTTTAAGCCGAAGATCCTGGTTATCGATGAGACCACGACCGCGCTTTCGGGTGAAGGCCGTGAAGAGCTTTACAAGCAGATGAAGCGTATTAAGGAAGAAGGAAATACGGTCATCTTTATTTCCCACGATCTTCCCGAAGTCCTGCGCTTGTCGGATTCTATCACGATCTTAAGGGACGGTGTATATATCGATACGGTAAAGAGCGATGAGATCGATGAAGACGGCTTAAAGAAGCTTATGGTAGGGCGTGAAGTGTCCGGTAAGTACTACCGTTCCGATTACGATGAAGAAGTATCCGATGAAGTCGTTATGAAGGTAGAAAACGTTTCCGTTCCGGGGATCATTTCCGACGTAAGTTTTGAACTTCACAAAGGCGAGATACTGGGATTCGGAGGGTTATCGGAATCGGGTATGCATGAAGTGGGCAAGGCCTGCTTCGGAGCTTCTTTTGACAGAGAAGGATCCGTCACACTTTCTGACGGTACAAAGATCAACGATATTCCGACGGCGATCGCACACAGTATCGCTTATACATCGAAGGACAGGGATAACGAGTCTTTGGTCATGAACCAGAGCATAAGAGACAATATCTGCCAGCCTTCCCTTAATGAGCTTTCCAATAAGCTTCGCTTGCACAACGATAAAAAACTT
>JAGCCY010000272.1 GCA_017651385.1 Lachnospiraceae bacterium | reverse complement strand
TTAAACGGTAAAGTAATGGCGGCATTTCTGGGCTGGGACTTCATTGATTCCGCCGAAGTCATAAAGTTTAAGGAAAACGGCGAATTTGATTCGGAAAAGACTAATGAGATCCTTTCGAAACGTTTAAAGGAATCCGTGCATGCGGTCATTCCCGGATTTTACGGGTCGCTTCCCGACGGCACGATCAAGACATTTTCAAGAGGCGGTTCAGATATAACCGGTTCGATCGTAGCAAGAGCCTGCAAGGCAGATGTATATGAAAACTGGACCGATGTTTCGGGCTTTCTGATCGCTGATCCGAGGATCATCGATAAACCCGAAGTTATAGAGACGATCACATATAAGGAACTTCGCGAGCTTTCGTATATGGGAGCCGGCGTTCTTCATGAAGATTCGATATTCCCGGTAAGAAGCGAGGGTATTCCGATCAACATAAGAAATACCAATTCTCCCGAAGACGGCGGTACATGGATCGTGGAATCGACCTGTCAGAAGTCAAAATATACCATTACAGGTATTGCGGGAAAGAAAGGCTTCTGTGCGATCAATATTGAAAAAGACATGATGAACTCCGAGATCGGTTTCGGCCGTAAGGTCCTTCAGGCATTTGAAGACAACGGAATATCATTTGAGCATATGCCTTCGGGTATCGACACAATGACGATCTTTGTGCATCAGGATGAGTTCATGAATAAGGAACAGCAGGTTGTTGCGGCTATCCACAGGCTTGCCGATCCCGATACGATAGATATCGAAGCGGATCTTGCACTCATTGCGGTCGTAGGCCGCGGCATGAAATCCACAAGAGGTACTGCAGGCAGAATTTTCTCGGCACTTGCGCATGCCAATGTCAATGTTAAGATGATCGATCAGGGCTCAAGCGAGCTTAACATCATCATCGGTGTTGCCAATGAAGATTTCGAGACAGCCATCAAAGCAATATACAATATATTTGTAATCGCAAGACTTTAATATTTTAGGCTGCATTATATAGTCGGTCGGGAAAATCCGACCGACTTTTTGCTTTATAGGAAATTTCTTCGAAATTTCCTATTAAAGCAAAAAATGCTCCGCAGGGTGCGCACAAGCGCGAAATGTAGCAATTGCTTACGCAACCGCGCTTGGCGCGAGCGTATCGTAACCGATACGCTTTTTTAATATAGCAAAAAACACAACTTATAGTAGCAATAGCGTGTATTATGATGTAGAATATACTATGTATGGGGTTGTATAGGCTAAGTTAGGAAAGTTATGGAAGAGAATAAATATATACAATACATAAACAATAATCCGGACGATGAAGCCAGAAAAAAGGCCAGAAGGCACAGGCGTGCGGTCGCGAGGTTATGGGCATTTATCGCGGTGTTTGCAGTGATCGCTCTTGCGGGTTTCGGAGCGTTTATGCTCATAAATGCGTATAATTCGGGAAAGATAAATCTTGAGCTTCCCGGAGGCAGCAAAACAAGCACCGTTTCGGTCGATGACAATACAAATGTACAGAACACTTTGGACGATCTTATAGGTGAAGAAGAGGAAGTGGTAGTGGTAACGCCCACCAATCCGGATCCGGAACCGACACCCGAAGATCTTTTTGATGAAAAACTTACCGAAATGATCGCGTCAATGCCGCTCGAGGAAAGAGTCATGGGGCTTTTTATAGTCCGTCCCGAGCAGATAACGGGCGTCGAAGCCGTTGTGCAGGCGGGAGAGGGTACAAAAGAAGCTTTGGCTAAGTATCCCGTCGGCGGTATCGTGTACGGTGATAAAAATATCACCGATGATGTAAAGTTCTCCCAAATGTTAAAAAGCACCCGTGAATATTCCAAGTATCCTATATTTCTGATACTTTCTGACGGAAACGGCAATGAAGGGTTAACTTCAAAACTGGGCAGCGATATATACTTTGAACAGGGCGCGATCGGAGAATCGAAAGACCCTTATGTAGCATACACAAAGGGTCTTGATAACGCGAGAGCGTTACAAAAATGCGGACTTGACTTTGCGATCGCTCCCGTGGCAGATGTGCTCGGAAACGACGAAAGCCTTGCAGAGACATATTTTATGAAGGACAGAAGTTTCGGAACGGATCCGTCGCTTGTATCGAGAATGGTCCTTGAAAGCGTCAACGCTTATAAGGAATGCGGGATCACGCCGGCACTTTGCTATTTCCCGGGACAGGGTACGCTTACACAGAGCCCCATGGACTATGTTACAACGACTCTTATCACTCCCGAAGAAGTGAAAGCATATTATTACGATACATACAAGACCGCGATCGATAACGGAGCCGGGGCGATAGTCGTAAGTCACGAATATGCGGACAACTTAACGACCGACAATATGCCGTGTTCTTTATCCAAAGACATATATACGGGGATACTTCGCGAGCAGTTTTCTTTTTACGATACGGTCCTTATAACCGATCGTCTCGATGCAACGGTGATAAGCGAATACTACACATCTTCGGAAGCCTGTGTCAAAGCCATAAAGGCGGGCGCCGACATGGTCATGTGTCCGGAAGATTTCGAAGAAGGATATACCGCAGTGATCGAGGCGGTCAGATCGAACGTAATATCCGAAGAGCGTATCAACGATTCGCTTAAGAGAGTATATAAGATCAAATATGCGGATATGATAAAAGAGTTTTCATCTGCAGAGTTGTCAGCCGGAGACTGATTACAGGAAAGGATGGCCGATGGATAAGGTTGATAAGAAATTATTGCAGCTTAAATATTCAAGGATCACGACCAATATAATCATGGTCATATGCTGGGGTATTTCCGTAGGCCTTACGATAGCGTGCCTTAGGGGTACGCTTCAAAATCCCGTGGTCACTCTTGCAGCCTGGCTCATAGTGAGCATGACCTTAAATCTCTGTACCGGTTTTTATACGGTAGTATCAGGCGTTGAATACCAGGAAGCCGCCACAAAGCTCGCCGAGGAAAAAGAACGCGACAACATGGACAACATGGAGATAATAGAGGCGTTGTGCATTAATTTCAATGCCGTTTATTATGTGGATTTCTTGAAAGATGAGATAAGATTTTTGCAGATAGGAAACCGTATCCAGCAATACATGGGTGCGGAATACAGTGAAAAGCATGCTTACGAATGGTATGTTATGGCTTATGCAAGGAAGCTTGTATATGAAGAATACCGTGAAGAATTTATCCGTGAGTTAAGCCCCGATAACCTGCGCGAGAAGTTAAAGGACAGGGATTATTATACTTACAATTACGAAGGCGACAAGGACGGTCAGCGGAATGTGTTCAGGATGTTTGCCGCCAAGATAAACGGTTCGGAAAATCATCTTGTTTTAGGCTTTGCCGATGTCGATGATGAAGTAAGGGCGGATCTTGAAAAGTCGGAAATTACAAAAGCCGCACTTTTGCAGGCCCAGGAGGCCAATTCTACAAAGGACATCATTTTGGACAATATCGCTTCCGAGATAATCGAGCCGGTTAATTCGATAGTTGAGATCGCAAGGATGCTTTCTGCCAATGAAGCCAATCCGCCTTCAGTAAGATCGAGCGGAAATCATATCCTTCTTGAGACCGAAAATGTCGGCATTATCCTGACCGATATCATGGAGATGAACCGTATCCGGAACAGACAGTTCTTCTTAAAGGCCGATAAGACCGACTTAAATGCGCTTTTGGATGTGGTCGAGAATTCGGTAAAAGAACGCGCAAAAGAAAAGAAGATAAATGTTACGCTTAACAGGGAGATCGTGCATACCGTGGTCATGTGCGATAAAAAGCGTATGGATTCGATCCTTCAGCATATATACAACAATGCGATCGACTTTTCGTATGTGGGAGGAGAGATCACTTCTTCGATCACGGAAATTCAGGTCTTGAATCATAAGGCATATTACGATATTGTTATCGGGGATAACGGCGCGGGGATCGACGAGTCGGTCATAGATTCGCTGTTTGAACCCGATTCGTTTGACAGGGTCTGCTCGGATAAGACGTCCAACAGGGTGATCGGTCTTTCGGTCACAAAGTCTGTTATAGAGCTTATGGGCGGTAAATTTGAGATAACCAGCAAGAAACACGAAGGAACAAGAATAACTGTACATCTTTGCTATGAAATTGCGGAGTGACAATGGCTGTTAAATCACTTAAAAGAAGTTTTCCCATAGTGAAAGACGATGAGCGTTCTTTTTACGGCGGCACTCAGGAGTGGAGCCGTAAGAAGTATGTAAGAGGTTACGGCTGCGGTACCGTAGCATGCGCAAATGTGCTTAAGCATACGGTCGACAGGAAAGGCCCTGAGGTATCAAAGGGCGAATATATCGATTACACAAAGCACTTAAGACATTTCTATCTTCCGATAATACCCAAATTCGGCATGAACGGTCTTTTTATGGCGCTGGGCATGAATGTGTATTTTCTAAGGAAGAGGCTTCCGTTCCGTGCAAGATGGGGCTGCCTTTCAAAGAACATTTTTAAGCATATCGAAGAAATGCTCGATGCAGATATACCGGTAGTGCTTGCGGCCGGACCGAACTGGCCGAACCTGTTTGGCAACCACAGGCTTAACATGTATGAGCATATAGGCGGGCAGTATGTTGTGACCGCTTCAATGAGAGCACATTACGTAACCGTTACCGCTATGGACGACGAGTATATGACAATTTCTTCCTGGGGGAAGAAGTTTTATATAAAGCGAGATGAATTTATGGAATATGCCGGAAAACACAGCAATTTCCTGTTCAGCTCAATACTTGTGATAAAGGCTGGAAAGTAAAATGTACATTTTTAACATGATTTCCTTACTCGGCGGTCTGGCAATGTTCCTGTACGGAATGAGGACCATGAGCGGAAGCTTAAAGGAAGGCTCATCGGGAGCATTAAAGATTGCAATGGAGCGGGTTACCAACAATCCGATAAAAGCCTTCTTTCTGGGGCTTGCGGTAACCGCGATCATTCAGTCATCGACGGCTACGATCGTTATTACTTCGGGTCTTGTGGCTGCGGGAGTCATATCGCTCCATCAGTCGCTCGGTATCATTATCGGCGCCAACGTCGGTACGACCGTAACAGGCCAGATAATAAGATTATTGGACGTAAATTCTGACAGTGTGGCATGGCTTGAGGTATTCAAACCCTCGACGCTTGCACCTGTCGCTCTTATCATAGGTATTATTCTGATAATGTTCTGTAAGTTCAAGAATCACGAGAATATCGGAACCATCGCGATCGGGTTCGGTGTTCTTTTCTCGGGACTTTTAAATATGACGGCAGCCGTATCCGTATTTTCGGAAAACGGTATGCTCAGTTCGTTATTTACCAATCTTGGAAACAACAGGATACTCGGGTATCTGATCGGTGCCGGTGTTGCATTCGTGCTTCAAAGTTCATCCGCAACGATAGGTATCTTACAGGCATTTTCTTTGTCGGGCGGCCTTACGTTTAAAGCCGTGTATGTGGTGATCGTAGGTGTATACTTGGGCGACTGCGTTACGACCGCAATAGTATGTTCAATAGGTGCAAAGCCCGATTCAAAGAGAGTCGGTATCGTAAATATACTGTACAACTTAAGTAAGACTTTAGTGGTGCTCGTGGTCGTGGCGATACTCCACGGATTCGGAGTTTTAGACGGTTTATGGGACAAAACGATCACTTCGGGCGGTATAGCCGATACCAATACCGCTTTCAACTTAGGCTGTGCGATCCTTTTAATGCCGCTTGTGAGCGTATTTGAAAATATGTCCAGAAAGATAGTACACGATGAAGAGGTAAAGCCTTCAAAGTATTCGGAGCTTATCGACGGACTTAACCCGGTATTCTTCAGTACCCCGGCACTTGCATTCAGAAGCTGTTACAATGCGTTGAATACGATGCTCGATCTTTCCATTCAGGGTATCAACAAGGCTATCGATCTCTTTACGTGATACGATACCGGGGTCATCGATGAGATCAATGAAGAAGAGGATAATATCGATATGCTTACCGACGGAGTGGACACTTATCTGGTAAAGCTTTCTTCGCATGTAAGTTCCGAACTCCACACAAGCATTTTGGATCATTATCATAAGGTCGTTACCGAGTTTGAACGTCTCGGCGACAGGGCTGTATATATAGCCGAGAATGCGACCGCCCTTCACAAGGAAGGTTTAAAGTTTTCTGAGGAAGCCTTAAACGAGATCGGTGTTGTAAGGGAACTTATGAATGAAATGCTTGCTCTTTCAAAGCAGTCTTTTGTGAGCCGTGATGTTGATGCTGCCAGAAAGATAGAGCCTATGGAAGAGGTAATGTCTTCGATGTTAAATACTCTTCACGACAATCATTTAGACAGACTTCACGAAGGGAAATGTACGATCCACGGCGGTGTTATCTTCTTAGACCTTATTTCAAACCTTGAGAGGATCGCGGATATCTGTTCAAATATCGGCGTTGCAACGCTCACAAGAGCGAACCCCGGCATCGGTAATGTGGCGCATTCATATATCACATCGCTTCATGAAGGTGTGGATGAGCAATACAATGAAGTTTATACATCCGTTCACGATAAATTCTTTGCAAAACTTGAAGAAGTTGAAAAGGGAGAAAAGGCATAAATGAGGACTCTTCTGGTGGCGCTGGCCGCACTGCCTGCGTTGGTACTTATATTCTTTGTATATAAGCAGGACAAGAAAGAAAAAGAACCCAAAGGTTTGTTGTTTAAGCTTGTTATGTTTGGCTTTATATCGATAATACCCGCGGTCATA
>JAGCCY010000271.1 GCA_017651385.1 Lachnospiraceae bacterium | reverse complement strand
TAGATGATACATTAACGCATTTACGAGCGTACCCTCGTAATGACCGTTTGCGGGGTGTACGACCATACCCTGAGGCTTATTGACTATACATACGTCTTCATCCTCATACACTATGTCGATCGGTATGTTTTCTGGTTTAATATCGGGAACGATGTTTTCGGGGATCTCGAAAGAAATATTGTCATCGGCTTTGATCCTGTAATTTGATCTTACAGGATTGTCATTGACGAACAGACGGTTATCGGCGATCTGTTTCTGGATATATGATCTGGAAAGATCTTCAAGCGATGCATTCAGATATTTGTCAATTCGTTCGCCCTCTTCTTCGGCGGATACGATCAACGAAATAAGCGGCATTATTTGATATCCCTCAGCTTCTTTTCGGTTATGCGCAGGAAATTAAGATCGTCCTCCGAATATACGAAAAGTAAAAGAACAATGATTATGACGGTGCCGATCGATACAAAGAAATCGGCTATATTAAAGATCGGGAAATGTATGGAACTGAAATAAATGTAATCGATCACGTAGTTGTAAAAAATACGATCGATAAGGTTCCCTGCGATCCCGCCCGTGAGCATTGAAAGCGCGATATGTGCCATACGAAACTTTTTCTTGTTGGGCATTTTGTAAAAAAGAAAGATAACCGCAATGAATATCAAAGCGGAAACAAAGATAAAGAAAGAACGCTGGCCCTTAAGCAGCCCGAAAGCCGCTCCGTTGTTTTCAAGATATGTAAGCTCCAGCACCTTTTTTATCAATGAAATACCCGGATGATCCTTAAGCCTGTTTGTCGCATAGATCTTGATAATGCGGTCTAAGACGATAATGACAGCTATAATGGATATATCTGCCCAGATCATCGGATTTATATTTACTTTTTTTTTCGGATCTTTCTTTTTATTCCCCTTGGCGGAAGCCATATCAACCTTCCTCTTTAAAGTTAAGTTCATCAAGAGCTTCTCTTACAAGCTCTTCCGAAACGTCATCATATACAAAAGCGTCCCCGATCCTGTTAAGAAGGACCATTCTTATCTTGCCCAATGCGTTCTTTTTATCATAATATACTGCATTGATGATCTCGTCGATCTTATCCGTTTCAATGGATATGGGAAGATAAAAAGGCACGAACATATCACGGATCTCGTAGTATACATCTGAATCTATGTAGTTAAGCTTTGATGAAATGTATGCGGCTGCGACACATCCGAGACTTACGCATTCGCCGTGTATATATTCGTCGTTTAACACGCTTTCTATACCGTGACCGATGGTGTGGCCGAGATTTAAAAGCATTCTTTCTCCTGTGGTCTCATAAAGATCCTTTTCGACAACCGCTTTCTTTATATTGATCGCGGTATATAACATTTTTGCGACCGTTTCGGGATCTTTTTCGCATATTTCATACATATTGTCGATAAGCCACATATAATACTTATCGTCTTTGATAAGACCGGCCTTCATGATCTCCGCAAAACCCGCATAATATTCCCTTGAGGGAAGTGACTTGAGCGTACTTAGGTTCATATATATCAAAGACGGATTATAAAAAGCACCGATCAGATTTTTCTTTCCGTTATAGTCGATCGCGGTCTTGGCGCCCACGGAAGCATCAGCCATCGATAAAAGCGTTGTGGGGCAGATTACATGCTTGATACCCCTCATATATATACTTGCTGCAAAACCCGTCATATCGGAGACAACACCGCCGCCTAACGAAAGGATCACGTCGGAACGGGAAAATTTTGCTTCATATAAGGCGTTGATGATCTCTTTTAACGTTTCCTCGTTTTTATTGGCTTCACCTGCGTTAAACACAAAAGTATATACCTTTAAGTCAAATAAGGCTTTAACTTCATCAAGATATATCTTTGCAACGTTGGAGTC
This sequence comes from Lachnospiraceae bacterium, assembly GCA_017651385.1. Classification (GTDB taxonomy): domain Bacteria; phylum Bacillota; class Clostridia; order Lachnospirales; family Lachnospiraceae; genus UBA1258. The sequence goes on along the minus strand of JAGCCY010000271.1, from coordinate 1,209 downwards.
GCTTACGATCAGTATCTTATCGGCTTTGGGAGCCAGTTCTTTTACCATATCCGGTAACGGAGTATAATCCGTGTCAAAAACGATATCGTAAGTCTTGGTATTTTCTTCGGTGATTGTAATGTTCTTTATATTATCCATGATTTTTCCCTAAAAAAATCCTGCCACTTAATGTGACAGGATAATTAAATGCTTAAAATTTATACTCCGAAAGATTCGGCTATCGTATCCTGAAGGTCACCTGAAATGTCTACACTCTTGGGTGTAACAATGAAAATGTAATTTGAGATCTTCTGCAATGTGCCGTCAAGAGCGAAGCATGAACCCGATGTGAAATCCAGGATCCTTTGTGCCGACATGTCATCGGCGTCTTCAAGGTTTAAAACAACTGTTTTATTCTCGCGGAGCGTCTGTGTGATCTCTCTTGATTCGGAGACATTGGTGGGTTTAAATACGCATACGGATGCGCTTTCCTGTCCTGAAGCCATTTTCTTTCCTTTCGTATTTGATCTTGGTGCAAAAGAACGTATCCTGTTATCTTCCGTTAAAACGTCCTTGGCGGGCGCTGCATCAGGTTCTTCATAATCATCGTTTTCGTAATCGGTATATTCTGTACCTTCTTCATCGTCATTAACATTCATGAACGACATAAACTTGTCAATTACACTCATAGCATTCTCCTTACGGTCTGTTTCTTTCCCCAAATATTCCGGTACCTACTCTTACATATGTTGCCCCTTCTTCAACCGCAACCATATAATCGTTGGTCATTCCCATGGACAAAATATCCATAGAATTATTATCGATGTTTTCATCTCTCATGTCAATGAGTAAATTGCGTAATTCAACAAAATATTGACGATTTTCTTCCGGATCGTCTACATATGGTGCAATTGTCATGAGACCGCGTACACGGATATGCTTAAGCTCTTTTATCTGATCATAGAGATCTTTAAGTTCTTCCGACAGGATCCCGAACTTTGTTTCTTCCTTTGCAACGTTGACTTCTATCAAAATATCGGTAACCGTATTCTGCTTTGCGGATTCCTTTTCGATGACCTTTGCAAGATCAAAAGAATCGACGCTGTGGATCAGAACGGTCTTGCCTATGAGATATTTGACTTTATTTTTCTGAAGATGGCCGATCATGTGAAAACGTGCATCTTTCGGAACCTTATCGTACTTATCGACAAGTTCCTGAACCTTGTTCTC
>JAGCCY010000270.1 GCA_017651385.1 Lachnospiraceae bacterium | reverse complement strand
GATTGTGTGGATCGTGAGAGTCTTCCGTATGTCTTGGCGATCGAATCAAAACTGACCGGCGAACTTATCGGTGATACCGGTATCAACGAAGTGGAAGGGACAAAAAACGAAATTGAGATCGGATATACGATCTGTAAAAAGTACAGCGGCCAAGGTCTTGCGACCGAAGCAGTAAAAGCAATGACGGATTATGCTTTTTCAAAGTTTGATGCTGAGATCATTTACGGGCGCGTCATGCATGGAAATGAGGCTTCTGTAAGGGTTATTGAAAAGAACGGATATGAGTTTGTCAAAGAAGAATTCGGCGCCGAAGATGATCCTTACGGCAAGGGAATGCTGATATATAAAAGGGAGGCCGCTTCTGTTGCGGAAAAGAAGGTTTAGGCTGATGTCCGAAAACAGAAAAGGCAGGGGATGATCATGGAATTAAGAAAGATAAACACAGAAGATGCAAAAGCTCAGTGGGAGTATACCACAACGCTTCCGACAGACGAGAACGGTTTAACAAATCCTTATAACGGAGTTTCTTATGACGAATACATCGAAAAAGTTCTGCCGGCGTTGATCTCATATGAGCACCCGGTCAACATGCCGGACTGGTTTGTGCCGGAAACATATTATTACCTTTGGGATGAGGGCCGTCTTGTCGGCGAATTCCGTATCAGGCATCATCTTACGGATGCGCTCAGAAACGGGGCCGGGCATATCGGCTACAGCATTAAGAAGGATGAAAGAGGAAAAGGATACGGAACAGAAGGATTAAGGCTGACTGTTGCCGAAGCCAATAAGATTGTTCCGGAAGAAGAGATATACCTTCGGGTAAATAAGGATAATACTGCATCTTTAAAAGTTATGCAAAAGAACGGCGGAAGGATCGTCGGAGATGATGAGGGACACTTCTTTGTAAGGATCCCAAATCATAAGCAATGAAAGAAAAAACACTGAATTCTTTTGCATGCCGGGAAATATGACGCCGAAAAAGAGGAGTACCGAATGAGATCGGAAAAGGAAATGTTTGAGCTTATCATAAATACCGCAAAGGATGATGAAAGGATCAGGGCTGTTTTCATGAACGGATCCAGAACAAACCCGAATGTGCCCAAAGACATTTTTCAGGATTATGACATTGTTTATGCGGTAAAGGAAACACAATCATTCATAGATGATAAGGGCTGGCCGGATCGTTTCGGAGATATCCTTTTTATGCAGTATCCGGACGAATTTCCCGACCTTTATCCGGAAGAGGCTGTTCCAAAGAGTGACCGCTATGCATGGCTTATGCAGTTTAAAGACGGTACAAGGATCGACCTTACGGTAATGAGTATCGAATATGCGAAAACGAATATCCTGACAGATTCTCTCTGTGAGATTATTCTTGATAAGGACAACTGCCTTCCCGAAATTCCCGAAAGCAGTGATGAGATGTATCGCGTTAAGAAACCGACGGAACGCATTTTTCTTTGCACCTGCAACGAGTTCTGGTGGTGCCTTGATAATGTGGCAAAGGGACTTTGGCGTAAAGAAATACCGTATGTTCAGGATATGTTGAGCCAGGTGGTCAGAAAGCAGCTTGAAAAAGTGCTTTGCTGGAAAGCAGGGATACTTACCGATTTTACCGTAAGTACGGGAAAATCCGCAAAATATCTGTACAGATGGTTAAGCCCTGATGAGTGGCAGAGATATCTTGATACCTACGCGGGCGGAAATGTTACGTATATATGGAATGCGGTCGGGATAATGTGCGATCTCTTTTATGAAACCGCCAAATGGGTTGCCGGCAGACTCGGATATGATCTCTGCGAAGAAGAGGCATTAAACTGTATGGCTTATCTTAAAAAGGTAAGTAAGCTGCCTGACGATGCGGAGGATTTCGGCTATATGCCCGGCGGGATCACTTCAGTTTAGCAGATTATCCCTCAGATATTGAATGACAGCATTGATCTGTTCTTTGTTTTCACGATAAAAGATCTTGGTGTCAACCTTATCGATCGTAAGAAGGTTATGCTCCAAAAGCGCTGAAGTATGATGTGATATCGTGGCAGTGGTAAGAGACAGTTTTTCTGCAAGCTGTGCCCCGTATGCAGGGTTATCCTTAGTAGAAGCAAGGATCTCAAACTTGCTTTTATCGGCCAGCAGTTTTAAGATACTCAATGCTTTATCGCTGTCAAGCTGCTTCATGGACTTAAAAGGAAGTTCCATGTTCAGTGAGTCATGATAAATGATTCCGACTACGCCCAAAGAAGTCTGTATTTTATTGTTCTTTTTCTGAACATCTAAAGAAAGTCCCAGCAATGCCGGATCGAAATAGCACAGACTTACATCGCATTCTTCGGGATATTTATCCAATAACCTTTCGCTGTACAGATTTCCCACTACATATTTTGAAAAAGAAAGATCGCCAAGTTCCCTTTTCAGGTAATCGATCGTCGTATCGCCGAATTTAATGAGCTCTTTTTTATGCTTGTTTATGATATCCGCGGACCTTTTAAGCAGTGCAAAGATCCGGGGATAGTATTTTTTTCTGTTAAAGAAAAGCTGCTGGAGTCTGACTTTTTCGCTGTCGGGCAGTTCCATATCAAGGATGGCGTTTACGATATCGGCAAGAGCAGGCTTAAAGTCTTCGGAATCGTCCATGGAAGACGCGTAGAAGCTGACCATATAATCATAAAATGCCTTAAGATAATCATCTTCTTTTATATTCTCAAGATAATTCTCGTATTCATCAAAGCTGTCACATTCTTTTGATATATGAAGATTGTTGATAATAAGCAGCAGGTTAGCGAAGGATCTGCTGTGAGTCTCTTCGCTGCTGTCAAAGAAGAAATGTATATCGTTCATATCGTCTTTGAATTCATCCCTGGCTTCGTTTTCGATCGATTGAAGTTCGCTTATTATATCATGAGCGCGTCCGCCGATGCTTATACCGTACTTAAGAGCTTTATTTCCCATATACGAAGTTATGTAAGGAGCCTGTCTTGCCACGATATTAAGAAGCGAGATGCTCTCCGATATAATCTGAATTTTGTTGCTGTAATGATTCATAATACCTCCAGAATAAATATGAACAAAATGCTATTGATATAATTCCCGAGACAATAAATATGGTCTTTACCGACACAAACCTGACTGCGATGCTTACTATGAAAGCGGATACAGGCATTATCGCACAGCCTAAAGCACTTCCGATGGCAGATGCTCTTGCAAGGTAGCTTTTATCGATAACTTTAAGCATCTCAACACTGATCGTCATGTTGCCGATACTTACCGACAGACCGAGAACGGAGGTGAGTGCGATAAGGATGGTCAAAGCAAAAAAACGATTACCGTACAAAGGCGATGCCGCAACCACGCCTATGTAAAAAAACGCTATTCCGAGGGCAATGGTCACCAGTGCTATTTTAACATTAATCCGCTTGTTTATGGAAGGATATATTACGGAACCCACAAGCATGGAAACGGTTATGGTGATCCCAAAAGCAGACAGATAATAAGGATTACCTTTGAAAACTTCTGCGACAAGCGGTGCCTGAAGAGAGTTAAGCGGTACAAGGATACCGTTTAAAAACAGTATGACCAGCGAAAACGATACCAGGATATCCTTGCTTCTGCAATAATCAAACCCTTCTTTCAGCTGCTGCATATAGGAAGACGGAGAAAGCGAAGCGGAATGATTGCCGGCATTTTCTTTTACAGACATGGATAAAATAAGGATCGCCGATAAAACAAACGTTACCATATCTATATATATAGCACCCGATGACCCTATGACAGCTATGATGATCCCGGCTGACGCTGTTCCAACAAGCTCGGTCACGGATGAGAGCGACTGATTAAGAGAGATGGCCTGTGAATACAGTTCTTCGGGAATGATCTGAGGCAATATTGCAGTGCCTGCCGGAGTTCTGAATGCTTCTGCTGTTGAAATGACCAGATTTAATACGGCAATGAGAGGTGCATTTAAAAAACCGAGAAGAAGTCCCGTTGCAATGATCCCTACACATACAGCTCTTATAAGATCCGTTACGGCCATGATATGTTTTTTTTTGTGATTTTCAACCCAGGGGCCGACGAGCGGAGTTATGAAGATCGTTGGGATCCGGTTTATTGCAAAGATAATGGCTGACCATGCCGCTTCGCCCGTTAATTCATACACGATCCAGGAGGAGGCTATGGCATCTATCGAATCTCCGAAACGGTTGATCAGGGCCGCGGAAAGGCTTTTTATATAATTCCTGTTTTTTGCCAGATCTGAATACTTTTTGAACATGTTTATGTCTCCTTAAAATATATTTGATACTCATCTAACAAGTTGTTTGATAGACATAAAATAACAGAACATTAGATATATGTCAAGCATAAAATGATAAATATTAGATAAATATCTAATAAGCATACAGTTATGGCAAAAGAAATGAGCTATAAATGACATATTTTCTATGAAGATACTCATTTCTATGCTATACTTTCAAATTAACGGCAGTTCTTTTAAATTGGGAAGTGAGCGCCGTATCAGGTCACAGATTCATGGGTCAGGAGGTTATGTATGGAGTTCAGAAAAATCTTTGATACGATCCCCGAGCAGTTCGACAAATTCAGGCCGAGATACAGCCTGGAGTTATTCCGGTTTCTTATCGATAATGTAAGTGTCGGTCCCGATAAGACGGTCTTGGAGATCGGGCCGGGAACCGGTCAGGCAACAGATCCGATCTTAATGACAGGCTGCGATTATAATGCCATTGAACTCGGAGAGCATCTTTTTGAGAAGATGCGGGAAAAATATGGAAAATATCCCAATTTCCACATTGTGAACGATGATTTTATTACCCATGATTTCGGTAAGCAGCGGTTTGATCTGATCTATTCTGCCGCAACCATTCAATGGATACCCGAGGAAATCGCTTTTTCAAAGACATATGAATTGCTGAAACCGGGCGGGACTCTGGCAATGATGCTTACAAGAGCCGATTACAAAACCCCGAACGAAAAGCTCTACGAAGAGATCCAAAAACTGTATGATAAGTATTATAAGCCGGATATTCCTTACACTCATGGAAGTTTTAAATATGACCATGCGTCCGACTACGGTTTTGTGGATTTTAAAGAACATGATTTTTATGGAACACGTGAAATGGATCCCGATGAGTATGTTTCTTTCTGCGGCACCCACTGCGATCATATAGTCATACCGGAGCCCATAAAGACTGAATTCTTTGACGGTCTTAAAAATGCTGTTATAAATAACGGGGGCAGGATAGTATTTAAGGATACTTATGTTTTGTATCTTACAAAGAAGCCTGAATAGCCGTTGTTCTTTTGAAAGGTCAATATATGGACAGACTGTTTTTTGAAATACCGGATATTAAAAGAAAAAACGATGCTCTGGATTATATAAAAGAACACATTCAATACGGTTCGGATATAAACGGAAGCGGTGGACTCGACCGGTATACGGACGATTACGAGGGCTGGCTTGATAAACTTGAAAAGGATTATAAAACGGTTCCGAATGAAGAAAGAGTTCCCGCAAGAACGTTTTTTCTCGTCCGCGAAGGTGATGGCAGGATAGTCGGAATGATCAATATACGCCTTGCCTTAAACGAACGTCTGAGAAAATTCGGCGGACATATAGGTTTCGGAATCAGGCCGACAGAACGGGGTAAGGGATATAATAAGATAAACCTGTATCTGGCACTTAAGGTCTGCAGGGAAAACGGGATACACGAAGTGCTCATGGATGCGGATCTTGATAATCCGGCTTCCTGGAAAACGATGGAAGCTTTTGGCGGAGTCAGGATAAGACAATACTATGACGATGAATTTGCTCACTGTGAAGTAGTTGATTATACGATCGACGTAGATTCGGCTTTGGCCGATCATGCCGCGGAATATGAGCCTTATGTATAATTATAGTAAATCCGAGGGGGACTTACATGAAACTTCTTTTAAAACTCAGCAAAGAGGCTATCAAATTCAAGAATCTTTATATAATAGCCATTTTTTCGACATTTATGCTCACTGCCATTAATCTCGCGGCACCGAAGGCATTATCGGCCATGACGGGTATCGTAAGCGAAGGCGTGGATGCGGAGGGTATGCACAGGATACTTATACTTACCGCGATCCTTGTGGGACTTTATCTTTTCAGGGTTCTTTTCAGATTCTTAAGTAACTATCTTGCCCATAAAGCGGCATGGTATCTGGTAGGAGATCTTCGTACCAGGGTTTACGACAAGCTTGAGCATATGCACATCGGTTATTTTCACGACAAGCAGACCGGTGACTTAATGAGCAGGATCGTCAACGATACAAGAGATTTTGAGCTTCTTTACGCCCATATGATCCCCGAGACCATCACTAATTTTGTGACGTTTCTCGGAGTTTTGATAATGCTCCTAACCATAAACGTAAAGCTTGCGCTTATAACCTGCGCGCCGCTTCCGTTGATCTTTGTTTCCGGTATCATTTTTTCCAAAAAGGTAAGACCATATTTTAAGATATCGCAAAAGAAAATGGGTGAGTTAAGCGGAAAGCTTCAGGATAACCTTTCAGGTATCCACGAGATACAGTCCTTCGGCCGTGAAGAATATGAGACAGATAAGGTCGATGAGACCAACTTCGAACATATAAAGGCTATGCTCACAGCTCTTAAATACAGCGGAATATTCCATCCCACGGTAGAATTTATATCTTCGATAGGCACCATTTTGGTGGTTGCTTTCGGCGGACTTTTAGCCTACAAAGAAGGCTTAAAGGTGGAAGATGTTGTGGCGTTCCTTTTATACCTCGGTCTTTTCTACGCACCCGTGACGGGACTTGCCAACCTTCTTGAAAGCATGCAGCAGTCATTGGCGGGAGCGGAACGTGTAATGGCTGTCCTTGAGGCTCCGTGCGAGATCAACGATAAGCCCGGCGCCAAGGCGCTTAAGGATGTTAAGGGAGCCATAAGGTTTGAAGATGTAAGCTTTTCATATGAAGAGGGCATCCCGGTGCTTGACGGAGTTTCTTTTGAATGCAAGCCCGGTAAGATGCTGGCCCTTGTAGGACCGACGGGCGTCGGTAAAACAACACTTACACAGCTTATTTCCCGTTTCTACGAGCCCACTTCGGGCCGTATTCTTATAGACGGAAACGATATAAACGATGTGACCATAGAAAGCCTAAGACAGAATATTTCTCCTGTTTTGCAGGATACTTTCCTTTTTAACGGGACCATTGCCGAAAATATCGGTTATGCTTTCCCGGAAGCAAGCCTTGAAGATATCAAAGAAGCCGCAAAGATCGCCAACATCCATGAGGATATCCTGGCGATGCCCGACGGATATGATACTGTTGTCGGTGAGAGAGGGTTAAGGCTTTCCGGCGGTCAGAAGCAAAGAGTTTCCATAGCCAGAGCGATATTAAGAAAGTCTCCTATCATAATTTTGGATGAAGCCACGGCTTCGGTTGATGTGGAGACCGAAAAGCAGATCCAGGATGCCATTACGGGCATCGTGGGTTCAAGGACCATAGTTGCCATCGCTCACAGGCTTTCAACCATCAGAAATGCCGACATGATCCTTGTGATCGAAAACGGCAAGATCACCGAACAGGGCACGCATGACGAACTTGTGGCTCTTGGCGGCAGCTACGCAAGAATGAACAGGATACAGAGCAAACAATGATTCACAATCGAATCGGTTTCTTTTACAAAAACGTTTTTACTCTGAACCTAAATGATAAAGAGGAGTTCCTAATATATTATGGCGGGAAACAGAAATATCATAGCATTTATGAACGGAGGGCTTGGTAATCAGGCTTTTCAATATATTTTTATCAG
>JAGCCY010000269.1 GCA_017651385.1 Lachnospiraceae bacterium | reverse complement strand
TATTCAAGCGGTTCGATAAGCGGAAGATTTTTATAGGTATTAAGCCCGTAAGTATAGTAAATATAGTCAAACTCGTCGGGATTGACCTTGATGGTCTCGCTCATTACGGCAAAACGTTTGAGCAATGCCTCGTAGTCGTACTGTTTCCTGGTCCCTTCGCGGATATTCGATATTATCTCGTCCGCACCCTTTTGATCCTTTGAAAAAGATTTTAGTTCGGCCTTTACCCTTTCGGATATCTTCTTAAAATCCTCTTCGGTAAGCTTTGTGAGCGGATCGTCTTTGTATACGGCACGGTCTCTGTGCCGGTCCATCGTAAACAGACGCTTATAGTCCGCTTCGGCTTCTTTTGATATTCCCTGTGCCGCAAACTCGCGATACAGCTTTTCGGCCGTGATATTGGGTACCCATTTTCTTATCTTTGAGATCCTTAATCTTTTTTCGTCATCGGTCGACATCTCGGTCCCCGGTATCTCCATCTCAAGGATCACGTTCTCAACCGCGATATCGGTAGCCATATTCCAGATATTCTCGTCCAGCTTGTCGAATCTTAAAGGATGCATAAAGATATAATGAAACATTACATGAAGATAAAGCCTGACCGCAAAGGCCGGCTCCTCAAGATAGCTAATGAGCAATCTGTCCGGATCGTAATAAAGATGCTCCCCGTCCGAGCTGAAGATACCAAGCCCCGGCGAAGACACCGGCTTTAATCTTGAAAGCACTCTGTCGAAGAAACGGAAGCGCACTGTTATGGTATCCTTGGCAAGTTCAAGGACTTTAAGAGCGTATTCTTCAGTTTCTTTTGCCATCTTTATTTACCACTTCTTCGATCACGTCAAAAGGGATCCCGCATGCAAAAGCACTGCCGATATCGCATCGGCCGTGATGGTATTCGCGCTTCACTTCGCCATCTTTTAACTCGTCCGAAACCCTGACCTTAAGTCTGCCCTCTTCGGACATTGCGAAATTATCGAGCATGCTCACTATATCGTCAATATTCTCGGCATTTTCTTTCTTTTCTTTTCCTGCCATATTTATTCTCCAAACACTTGGACTTTCATCCTTTTCATACGGACAGGATCCGTATGAAGTTTTTCGGTATTTGAATTAAGTTTACCACAAAGCAATCACAAAATTAATAGAATCTTACGGCTTAAGGTATTAATTTCCATGCTTTTAAATGTTATATTGGATATGTTGAATTTTTCGTACGGAGGCAATTTATGAATCTGTTCTTTTTGATCATCGGCATCATCGGAGAGATCTGGTGTATCCTGCCGATCTTTACTTTCAGGATCTTCAATATAGGAAACGGCACCGGACTTGTGGTCTTTACCGCATTCATCCTGGTCGGTATCTTCTGGAAAAGGTTTAAAGCTTTTATCAATAAGTTAAAGCAAAAGAAAGCGGGCAGGATCTTTGTGCGAGTATGCTCATGTTTTCTTTTGCTCATATTGATACTTACCGTTGTCGAGACCGTTCTTATGATATCCGCAACCGCAAAAACACCTGACGGTGATGAAACCATAATAGTGCTCGGAAGCAAAGTAAATCCGACGGGTCCAAGTTTGATGACCGCAAGACGCCTTGACGCGGCATACGACTATATGACCGCACATCCCGATTCCGTATGCATACTTTCCGGCGGCAAAGGCACGGACGAAGTATGGAGCGAAGCCGAAGGAATGGCGGATTACCTTATCAAAAAGGGGATCGATGAAGACCGTCTCTATCTGGAGCCTAAATCCACCAATACCCGTGAAAACTTAAAATACAGCATGGAGATCATTAAAGCCAATAACTTTAACGAGAAGGTCATTCTTATCTCCAACGAATTTCACTTATACCGTGCGGGCCTTATCGCAAGATCCGCCGGCATCGATTATGCCACCATACCCGCAAGATCGGTCCTTGTTCTTTTGCCCACATATTATATAAGGGAATTGTATGCGATACTTCAGCAATGGATATTATATTGATAGTGTTTTGATAACAGATCAATGATATAATATACTTTGTTGGTTTTTAATTCATTTTATCGGATGAGGCAATATGGAACTTATAAGTGTGATCGTGCCTGTATTTGAGGTTGAAAAATATCTCAAAGAGTGCATAGAAAGTATCTTAAATCAAACATATACCAACCTCGAAATTATCCTTGTCGATGACGGATCGCCCGATAAGTGCGGGGAAATATGCGAGGAATATGCCAAAACCGATAACAGGATCATTGTGATCCATCAGGAAAACAAAGGATTATCAAGTGCAAGAAACAGGGGACTTGATATCGCGACCGGGGACTATATAGGTTTTGTGGACAGTGACGATAAAATTGCCCCGGATATGTTTGAAATACTCCTTAACAATCTTAAGCAGTATGATGCAGATATCTCAATCTGCGGATTCTACAGACTTTACGAAGACGGACGATGCATAAAGGAAAAAATGAGCACGCAGGGTATCCGGCTTTTGGACAGGGATAAAGCCCTGCTCCGGCTTCTTGAAGATAAGGATATGCACAGTCATGTCTGGAATAAACTGTTTAAAACCGATTTCTGGAAAAATGTAAGATTCCCGGTCGGACGGAACCTGGAAGATGTGGCTACCACTTATCTTATATTTGATGCTGCGGAGAAGATAGTAACATGTGATACACCCTTATACTATTATCTGCAAAGGCCGGACAGTATTATAAGGACCAAAAACCGCAAACTTGAGTGGGACCGTTTCTGTGCATACAGAGAGAGGCTTGCTTATT
>JAGCCY010000268.1 GCA_017651385.1 Lachnospiraceae bacterium | reverse complement strand
TAGCAAAGCAGGAAGGTATCATCGCAGGTTCTTCTTCGGGTGCCGCATTTACAGCAGCAAAGAGGCTTATAGAATCCGGCGCAAAGGGAAATATCGTTGTGATCCTTCCCGACAGAGGAGACAGATATTTCAGCAAGAATCTTTACGAATAAAATGAAATAACGGATCCCGGTGTAAAAAAACGCCCGCGTTGTCAATAATGATTGACGGCACGGGCGTAGTGTAATAAAAAGAAATATATGATCAATGTCAGATGGAATAATCGTTGGCGTAGGTTTCCTGCTGTCTTGCAACGATATCTTCAAGCGTAATGCCGTCCAGATAATCGTTTATGACTTTTGCAAGTCCTTCCCAGATCGGAAGAGTAGCACAGTCCACGCTTCTCGGGCAGTCGATCGGATCTTGGTCCACACAGTCGACCGGAGATAACGATCCTTCGGTAAGCCTAAGTATCTCACCGACGGTATAATCCTTGGGAGCTCTGGCCAGCATATAACCGCCCTGAGCACCTCTGTTGGTCCTTAAGACATTGGCATTATTGAATATGGGAATGATCTGCTCAAGGTATTTTTTGGATACTTCCTGCTGCTCGGATATTTCTTTTAACGAGATAAAACCTTTATCTCTGTGTTCGGCCAGATAAATGAGCATTCGTAAGGCATAACGCCCCTTGGTGGATATTTTCATTGTTATTACCCCTTTTGTTTTATAACCCCATAATACCATATATATAGTAGGAATTCAACCTGAAAGGAAAAGAATATGACAATACAACAGCTTAAATACGCAATAACCATTTCCGAGACCGGATCTCTCAATAAAGCTTCGGAAATCCTGTACGTAGCACAGCCGTCTTTGACAAGCTCGGTAAGAGAGCTCGAGAACGAGCTTGGGATTATCATATTTAACAGAAGCGGAAGGGGTGTAAGCCTCACAAACGACGGTCAGGAATTTATCCAGTACGCCCGTCAGGTCGTGCAGCAGTATGATTCACTTCTCGATAAATACGGTGAGAAGGGTAAATATAAGAAGAAGTTCGGTGTATCCACCCAGCATTATTCTTTTGCCGTTAAGTGTTTCGTGGAGACGATCAAGCACTTCGGAACAGATGAATTCGAGTTCGCGATACGCGAGACAAAGACAAGGGAAGTCATCGACGATGTCGCAAACGGCAGAAGCGAGATAGGAATACTGTATTTAAGCGATTTTAACAGAAAAGCCATAATCAAGTTTTTAAAATCAAACGACCTTGATTTCCATCACCTTTGCGACTGTGGTGCGTACGTATTCTTATGGAAGGGGCACCCTCTGGCAAAGCATAAAAAGATAACCTTTGAAGATCTAAAGGATTATCCGTGCCTTTCTTTTGAACAGGGCGCAACGGGTTCTTTCTATTTGGCGGAAGAGATACTCAGTACCGCGGATTATCCACAGATCATCAAGGCCAACGACAGAGCGACCATGTTAAATCTCATGAAGGGTGTGTACGGTTATACCCTTTGCTCCGGTATCATATGCGAGGAAATGAACGGTGATGATTATCTGGCGATCCCGTTTGAAGCGGGCAGCGACATCATCGGCAGCGAGATGGAGATAGGCTATATAGTCAAGAAAAACATGCTTTTGAGCAATGTCGGCAAGCTTTACACCGAAGAGCTCGATAAGTATTTAAAGAAAAATGTAAAGCGCTGAGCTATAGGTTGAATCTATTACTGAGTATTCATATAGGTTATTGGACAACACGCTTGAGTCCATGCATAATTAACTCAAGAAAAACAAATACGGCTTGAGCAAAAGTCAAAACAATAACTTATATGAAGAAAGGAAATAACAACCATGAGCACATTAAAATTCGAAACACTTCAACTTCACGTAGGACAGGAACAGGCAGATCCCACCACAGATTCCAGAGCCGTTCCGATCTATCAGACCACTTCTTATGTATTTCATAATTCCGAACATGCAGCCGCAAGATTCGGCCTTGCAGATCCCGGAAACATTTACGGAAGACTTACAAACTCAACACAGGATGTTCTTGAAAAGAGAGTAGCAGCTCTTGAAGGCGGTGTTGCAGCACTTGCGGTAGCATCCGGAGCAGCAGCTATAAGCTACACGATCGAAGCACTCGCACAGAAGGGCGAACACATCGTAGCACAGAGAACCGTATACGGTGGCAGCTACAACCTTTTGGCTCATACGCTTCCTCTTTACGGAATCGATACCACATTTGTTGACATTCACAACTTAGAGGAGGTTAAGGCTGCCATAAGAGATAACACAAAGGCAATCTTCATCGAGACACTCGGTAACCCCAACAGTGATATTCCGGATATTGAAGCGATCGCAGAGATAGCTCATTCACACGGTATTCCGGTAGTTATCGACAACACATTCGGTACTCCTTATCTTATCCGTCCCATCGAGCACGGCGCTGATATCGTAATCCACTCAGCTACAAAGTTCCTTGGCGGACACGGTACAACACTCGGCGGTATAATCGTAGATTCCGGTAAGTTTGACTGGAAGGCAAGCGGAAAGTATGCTCCTATCGCAGCAGCAAACCCCAGCTACCACGGTATTTCTTTTGCAGACGCAGTTGGCGCAGCAGCTTTCGTAACCTATATAAGAGCTATCCTTCTTCGTGATACCGGTGCAGCTATTTCACCTTTC
>JAGCCY010000267.1 GCA_017651385.1 Lachnospiraceae bacterium | reverse complement strand
ATTTAAATGATCTATGTGGCATTCGCTCTTAACATCGGGATCGATGCAGAATATCACTTCGGGTTTGAAACTCCCGATCTCTTTTGCCATCTTAGATGTAAGCTCTTCATCGGTGTAAAATCCACCGTCGCTTAAATTCAAAAAACGCACATCAAAGACGCCGAGAAAATGTGCCGAATCAAGCGCTTCTTTACGCCTGATCTCTGCCAGTTCGTCACCGTCTGTTCCTTTTGGCGCATATTCATCTCCGAAGCGTCCGTCGGTACAGATCAGGAAACATATCTTTTTCCCTTTTTCAGCCAGTTTTGCCGCGGTCGCTCCGGCTCCCACCTCAATATCATCGGGATGCGGTCCGATAAACATATAACGGTCAAAATCTTCGATCTTAGGAACGGGCGCGGCCATCTTTACTATCGCACTTGTAAGACTCATCTTTTCATCCTCATAACATCTTTACGCTGCTGCAATCGTTAAATTTCGCAAACTTATCTAATGTACGTTCCAAGGCATCCGTAAGCTTTTTTGTGACTTTTACACCGGGCTCCCACCAAAGTCCTTTTACACATAAGACCCCTTGCCTTCTGTCCGGAACCGCTTCGATCCGGCCTGCGAACTTCTCTCCGAAAAGAATGGGAAGCGTGTAGTAACCGTATTTTCGCTTGTCGGCCGGAGTATATATTTCCCACGAATACTTAAAATCCCAGAGAGCAAGTATCAATGCCTTATCCCATAAAAGCGGATCCAGCGGGGCAATAAACGACATCCGCGGTTTAAGGTCCGCGCCTCCTTCAATGATCTTACGCATAAGTTCTTCATCTTCGCTTCGGTAATAAAACGGTGTCTTTATATCCTCTACCGCCACGGCCTTTATCTTTCCCTGTGCGCAAAGATCCGAAAAAATTTTCTTTCTCTTATCCGCTTTAAGCTCTATTCCCAAAAATGCCGGACTGTTCTTATCCCACAAAAGCCCTGCCGCTCCGATCCTTCTTAAGACCCTCCAGGCTGTATATTCATCTTCACTTTCATAAGGCGTTCCGGCGTTCAAAATATCTTTGGGTATGTATTTTTCCGCGAGATCGTAATATTTTCTGCTTCCGTTCTTATGATGGATGATCAGCACCCCATCCGTGTACAGTTGTTCAAGCACCGATCTTGCCGCCGGCGATTTTTTGTGCCAGTTTCCGCTCCAATGCATCGAAGAATGCCAGAATATCTCGCCCTTAAGCGGAAGTGTATCACTGCAGACGGGACCGTTTTTTGAAATATGATCGACAGCTTTTTCTTTTAACTCATATAGCCCTTCAAAGGTGGCTCCCAGATCTCGGCTCCGTTCTCTGTAAGACGCAAAATACGGCCAGTCTTCCGTGGGCCAGATTGACAGTTCCTTATCGGCATAATCCACAAGCTTTCGATCCTCATACAGAAGCTCATAAAGCATGCTTTTTTTAAAGCCTTTTACTCTTGATTGAAGCGTCAGTTCGGCGTTCTTGCCGCAGACGTCGACCGGATCGTACTGTATACAGCCTGCCCGGCGGACATATTCATATGCGCCTTCTTTGCCGTTAAAACGATATGCGCCTATAAGCCCCTGTTTGGATAAAATAAACTGTCTTGCCTGTTGTGCGGTGATGGTGATCATAACCCTGTATCCCCTGTGCCTTTCATCTTTCTTTGCTGCTTTGTAATCTCGCGATCACGTTAACCCACTTCTCATCATTACGGCCTTCTCTTACATCACCGGTAATTCCGCTTTCCACAATGGTAAAGCCGCAACCGCCTAATAGTCTTTCTGCGGATTCTTCGGTCAGATTACTGAAAGTCCTGTCACCTTTTACCGTCTTGCCGTCACCGTATTTAAAAGAAACATACATGGTCCCGTCATTTTTCAGCGCCTTTTTTAACTTTCCCACTATTTGGGGAAGTTCTTCATGATCTACATGTAAAAGTGACGCACAGGCCCAAATGCCGTCAAACTCTTCTTCAAACGACATTTCATCGAATCTCATCTGCCAGACTTCCTGTCCGATATGCTCGGAAGCCGCCCTGCACATTTCCTTTGATGCATCAAACGCCACCACGGAAAAACCATGCTGTTTAAAAGCCTTACTGTCCCGGCCGCTTCCGCATCCTGCGTCAAGCACACGGCCGCCGTCGGCTATATAAGCCTCAAACTTATCCCGCCACAGCGACATATCCGCGTTTTGCGTACCCGCTATAAAAGATTCTGCGTTTATATTGTAATATTCTATATTTCCGTCCATGTCATAATTTTATTATATTAAACTTAAAAACTCAATTGAGTCCCCCATGGCTCATGTTTTTTTATAATCATTTTTGAGGTTGTACGGCAATCTTATAAGCCATATAATATACAGTAGTTTTGTGTTAAAGAAAGGAGCATTTTTATGACCAGAAGATATGTTATCGCTCAGTAGTCTGAGCTTATAATAAAATGAATCGTAAGCTCAGATGAACCCCAAAGAAACATCTGTCAGGAGGATCATTATGAGCTATATAAAGGCAGAGGATATTCTGCCCAAAGAATTATTGGAAACGATTCAGCAATATGTACACGGTCAGTTGATCTATATACCATGCAAAGAAAAGCAGGAATGGGGAAGCAGCACGAATTCCAAGGTATTCTTTCGCGAGCGTAACGAAAGGATCTTTGACTCATTCAATTCAGGGACAAGTGCCAAAGACCTTGCTCTTCTGTTTTCTTTATCCGAAAAGAGCATTCAAAGGATCCTGCACGATCAAAGACTTGCCAAAACTATAAACATTGTGTCCAACTGAATCCGCAGGGATTAAAGTCTATCATCGATGCGGAGGCTGTGGGAAAAAACAGGAGTTCGTAAATTCCGGTAAGTTTAGAGTAAATGCAAATGGCAAATCCGTTGATGTCTGGCTCATATACCGATGCAAAAAATGCAAGCACTCATGGAATCTTACGATCTATGAAAGGACAAAACCCGGCAAGATTCCCGCAGATCTGTTTGAAGCATTTGAAGCCAATGACTCGGAAACTGCTCTTAAATATGGCAGAGATATTGATTTTTTGAAAAAGAATAATGCTGAATTAAAGTAAAATCGGGTCGGCCCTTTTCATTAAGGAGACCAACTATGGAAGAAAACATATATTATCACGTAATCTCAGATATACCCAAAAAGGCCGGCGAGCACTTCGTTCTCGATTCCGAACACCCTAATGGTGTGCATAAGCGTGTTTACGAACAGCTTGCCGTCGTGGAGGATATTTACAGTAATCCTGAAAAATACAAGGACACCGAACT
>JAGCCY010000266.1 GCA_017651385.1 Lachnospiraceae bacterium | reverse complement strand
GTCATTGTTGTTCCTGTATTCGATCTTAAAATACTGCTTTATATCCATTTTCCCGTCTTTATATATAAAACAGTGACCGGGATTTAACTTATGAACATCGGTAAAGAAAGTATCCGTAGGAACGGAATACTGAAACATAAGATAGGTTTTTAAAGCTTCCCTGTTGAGTTCTTTCTTGAAATCCGGATGATGAAGGAAAGCTTTGATCTCGGAACCGTACATAAAAAGCTTATCACCCGTATAATAGTAAAAAGGCTTTATCCCGAACGGATCTCTTGCTCCGAACAGTTCGTTTTTGTTTCTGTCCCAGATCACAAAGCCGAACATACCGCGAAGCTTATTGACCACATCCGTGCCGTATTCCTCATATGCATGGATAATGACTTCGGTATCGGAATTGGTAGAAAAAACGTGGCCTGCTTTTATAAGATCTTCTTTGATCTCCTTGTAATTGTATATCTCGCCGTTAAAGTTGATCACAAGAGACCTGTCGTCGTTAAAAAGAGGCTGATCGCCAAGGCTTAGGTCGATTAACGAAAGACGTCTGAAACCCATAGCGATATTATCGTCGGTAAAAAAACCTTCGCCGTCGGGTCCCCTGTGTTTGATGGAATCGGCCATTTCGTGGATGATCGGCTCTTTTTGTGTCTTTGTTAAATTATCTATAAAACCTGCAAATCCGCACATTTGATTTCTCCCGGTTTTTAAATTGTATGCCTGTTCTTTTTGTATTTCTTTTTATAATTGAATGCTCTCAATATCAGATAGAACTTATGCTTAAAAGATCTCTCGCCCTTATATTTAAGCGGATCGACCTTTCTTCTTTCTTTCCAGAGTTTAAGCGCCTCGGCTTTGTATTCCTCGTCTTTTACATATTTTTTCAAAACGCTCTTAGGCACCATCGAAAGAAGAACTTCGTCTTTTAAAAGCAAAAACTCGTTTTCCTTGCCGCCGAACACATCGTCCACCAATGTAGTGATGAGGTTGTGTCCCAGTGCGCACAGATAGTAGCTTGAACGTGCCTGACGGGGATTTATCTCAAGGACCTTAAATGTCTTATCGCGTCTGTCGTATTTTAAATCAAATTCCGCAAATCCGTTATAACCGATATTTTCAAGGAATGTCTTAAGTTCGTTTACGGTCTCCTCCGTACCTCCGAAAGTATTGAAACCGTTAATGAGCACAGTACAGTTACCGATCGCCGAGGGCGAATGTTCCTGAAGTCCTATACGCGCAAAGCTTGCAAGCTCGGCCTTTCCTTTGGTATTTACATAGAATACACAGTCAAAAAGATACGAATCGTCACCCGGTATGAACTCCTGAACGATAAGAGTATCTCTGTATCCCGATGCCTTAACCTTATTTATAAAATTAACGGCATTGTCGGGTGTTGTGGCTTTAAATACTTTGGGCTGTCCCGGGAAAGGGTGCTTACCGTATTCTATTCCGTTACTCGGCTTGATTATGAGCGGATAATACATATCCGACGGGATCGGCTCTGTCTTTTCTTCCGTACAATTATAATAAAGCGTCTTTGCAAACTTAAGACCGGCTCTTCCAAAAGCTCTGTAGAAGGTTTCTTTTACCAAAAATGCATTTACGATCTTAAGGCTTGGACAGTTAAAGACGAACCAGTCGGAAAGTTTTTCGGCATTTTCGGTAAGAAGCCGCACATATACGTCGTGACATGGGATGAGCAATATCTTCTCGCCGTCGAATTTAAGCTTTCCGTAATCCGATAAAGCGTTTACAAAGCCTTCCGTAGTCTTAAGGTCCGGATGATATGTTATATTGACTATCGAAGAAAACTGAGTAAAACGAATAGGCTCCGTCGCGATCACATCAACATTTTCACCGTAGGCTTCGTGATAACACCTTGCCATGTAGTAAGTATTCATATCCGAGCCTATAAGGCACACCTTGTGGTTCATTTAACTCTCCTTGTAGATCCTTTGAATGGAAGAATCCAGATTTGTCATAAGTTCATACATCGTGGTCATTACATATCTTGTGATCGAGCGGATCGGGATCTCGCTCCCGAGTACCGTGACCTTATCATATTTTTGAACCTTATCATCAACAAGCACTTCGCACATACCCATACCTATCTCGCCGATGATCGGATATTTCTTTCCGTTTATAGAAACCATGCTTCCCACACGTTTTCTGTTGATACCGTCCGCATATCCTGTATCTATCGTGGCCACATATTCTTCGCTTTCGGCAAGATGACGCATACCGTATCCGACATACTCGCCCTTTTGGACTTTCTTGACCTGGATCACTTCGGTGTAAAGAGTAAGCGCTGTTTTTATTGCAAGTTCAGGATACGGCTTAACGGGTTTTACATGATTTTTCATGTTGATCAGATCCGCCTTGGCTTTTCGAAGCCTGCCTTTAAGATCATTTGAATATTTGTTCATAAGGTTAAATCCGTAGAGCACAACTCCGAATCGTACTCCCGTGGTAAAAGAAACCTTATCGTGCGCCATGATCGTCTGGCTCTTATCGATATGTACCATCGGAATATCTTCAAGCGGTATATCGGCCGTAAGTTCCTTAAAGCGTTCAAGATTTCTTTCGTACTCGTTATCCGCTATACCGGTAGTATGAAAATGCGAAAAGATCCCCTCTACCGTGAGTTTCGGATCTTCCGCGGCTTTTGCATATACTTCCTCAAGCTCGGACTTTACCTTAAATCCCAGACGGTTCATGCCGCAGTCGACCTTGATGTGAAGTTTGAGGTCTTCGCCCGATGAAACTATATCTTCAAAGGTCTCACTGTCATTAACACAAACGGAGATATTTTTCGAAGCACACACTCCGTAATGCTCTTTGTGCACAGGTTCAAGCATTATTACCGGACAGTCGCTGTCATACTCTCTTACCTTGAGCGCCTCGTCAAGATTTGAAACGGCAAAAGCATTGATACCTCCGCGCTTAAGTGCGGGAATGATACCGTATCCGTGTCCGTAGGCATTGCCTTTTACAACGGCGATGTAATACTTATGCGGATATGCTCTTGTGAGTACTTTGGCATTTTGTTCAAGTATTGAATTGTCGATCTCGATATAAGTATTCCTGTAATTCATAACCACCCTCATGATAGCAAAACAACAATGAAATAAAAAGTGCCTAAAACTGATAAAACAATAGCAAAAAGTGCGGTAGCCTTCGCTGCCGCACCTTTGATTAATCTATCTTATCCAATAAAAATGATTTTGCAGCTTCAAGCTGATTATCTATTTTCTCGTCTCCGTAATAAAGATCAGAATCAAGCTCAACCTCTATATCCGGTGAGATACCCGTACCGTGTATGCACTCTCCGTTGGGAGTGAAATAGCTGCTGGTCGTTATCTTGATACCGGTTCCGTCGCCCAAAGAAATGATATTCTGGACAATACCTTTTCCGAAAGTTGTGGTTCCGATTATCGTACCCACACCGTAATCTCTTATCGCACCTGTCATAAGTTCGGATGCGCTTGCGCTGTATTCGTTTACCAAAACAGCCAGAGGGATCTTGATCGGACTCTTGCCTTTTCCCTTATAATCTTCACGCTTCCCGTACTTATCGACCGTATATGTTATGGTACCTGCGGGAAGGATATCCTCACATATCGATACGACAGTGTCAAGATTTCCGCCGGGATTGCTTCGTAAGTCGATTATCAAAGCTTTCATTCCGTCTGAGTTGAGTGAATTATAAGCTTCCTCGAACTGCTCAAGCGTTACGTCGTCAAACTCGGTTATCTGAAGATATCCGATCTTATTCTCGAGCATCTCGTAATTGACGGTAGGCGTTTTTATCTCATCTCTTATTACCGTGATATTCAGGTCGTCGCTTTCGCCTTCCCTGATTATCGTAAGCACTACCGGAGTACCTTTCGGACCTTTGATAAGTTCCGTAACTTCGGTAAGTGTAAGACCGCTTGTACTCGTACCGTCGACTTCACTGATAAAGTCACCGTCTCTTAAGCCCGCTATCTGTGCCGGCGAATTTTCAAATACACCGGAAAGCATCGGAAGTCCTCTGTCTTCGTCCAAAGTAACGTAAGAACCGATCCCGTAATAAATTCCTTCGGATTCTTCAAAAAGTGCCTCGTATTCTTCCTTTGTGTAATAAACCGAATACTGATCGTCAAGTGAATCCATTATAGCGGCATATACGTTTTCACGCATCTTATCCATATCAACATTATCTTCAAAATAGAAATACTTATCGATAACGCTGTATATGTCATCGGCTTTTTCCACCACATCGGAAGTCAATACATTTCCCGAAGAGGCTTGCGTCCACGTGCCTCCCTGATTCG
>JAGCCY010000265.1 GCA_017651385.1 Lachnospiraceae bacterium | reverse complement strand
TGTACGGGGCATATCCGCAACCCAGCATGTAAGGTAAGGACAATATGATGTGGGATCTGCGACCGATTGAGATACCGGTGTGCCGACATTTGTCTGAGCGGCAGCTGGATATGCATTGCTCGTACTGTATGTGGGCTTATCGGGTAAAGTGGGAGCGGTCGGCTTGTCAACCTTCGGGTAATTGTCGGGATCATCGATATAATGCTGATAAGCCGTATTTTGTATGTCATATTCGGCCTTATCGGTATTATATTTAGCCATATCTATCACAAAGGCATCGAACTTACTCTTATCCGAAACCCAGTCTTCGTATTTGGTCTTATATGCGGCATACTGTGTCGGGAAATATCTCTTGATCCAGTAATCGTCCTCAAGATTATTGTCTTCTCTTGTGGAATCGATATTTTCCATGACAAATTTTGTCTGTGTATGCACGTCGGCAGCTGTATAAGCCGGATCCGATGCATTGGCAGCGGGAACGGAAGAAAGATATTTCTTTACCTTTTCCAGTCCCGGAGCATCCGGAACCTTGGCAGCGGTATGAAGTCCGAGATAATTATCAAAGAAATCCTTTTCAACGGCACAGTAAGACAACGGTATCGATGCTTCTATCGAAACCGTACCGGATGCATAAGTATCGTTATATTTACATACGATGGCGTAGGGACTTCCGTTTACATTCTGCTGATAAACCTTAAACTGCCAGTTGTAATCAAAAGATCCGTCGGAAAGCTGACGCACCATATATGTCTTTTTAACATTGGCTTCATCGGTATCGCCGCCAAGACCGTAGCCTGCTTCGGTACCGTACCTGTTTAGATTGACCCCTGTAAGACTCGGATCGTAATATGCAAGATCCGTGCTGTCGGTCTCCTGAACACCGTACACATAAGTCGTTTCGGCGTTTTCTCCCGTTCCGGTACCCGGAGCTATATATGCCTCTGTGGGCTTCGCCGGAACGGCAGCCACTATAATGGAAGTAACCATCAATACTCCGGCAACGGAGCGTCTAACAGTCTTTTTAGTCCTTCTTGACATATTGAGTTTCTTCATGATCCTGAATCTCCCCGCGTCTTTGACGCTATTTTTATTATCCGAAAAATGAATTAATCAATCTTTTTTGCCACCACGGCAAACCTTCCGTTCTCTTCCTGATAATCACAGGTAGAGAGCGTTATAAGCCTGTCACCGTAGACGGCGGTCACACCTGTATCGTAAATGCTCATCTTTGACATCTCTTCCATCGCCGAATTAAATTCAGCTTCGGAATTGGCATCTATAAACTGATAATACTTAAAGGTGATCTCATCGGCGTTGTATATATGCGTCCTGAACGCGTACATCACCTCGTAAGTTCCTTTTTCGTATATGGTGTCGAACTGAATGTATTTATGTTCTTTGTAAAAATCTTCGTTTCCGTATTTTACAAGGCTTCCGAACATCTTTCCGGAATTCATGTGATGTCCGTAGATTATATAATTGGTGTTGCCAAGCACTATATCGCAGTTACAATCCAGAAATATACATCCGTTCACATCTTCTTTCTGCTCGAAGTTGTGCTTAAGATAATATTCGTTGTCGTATGTCTGCATGACCGGGTAATCTATCTTGGTGCCGTCGATCTTGACCCAGCCTATAAGGCTCTTGTTCTTCTGATACATTACCTTGTATTCATCAAGTATCTCGGGGATCACGACTTCATCGTCGTATTCCTTTTTAAGCACCTGCGAGACCGTTATAAAATCCGCGGCGGACGAATCCCTCAGATCCGCCATTGCCTGAGCGCTTTCTTCTGCGGCTCTGGCATCGAGCATATATTTCACAAAATATCCTATACAGCCAAAAGAAACGACAACAAGAGAAATAACAAGCAGAGTTCTCTTCCTGTTCTGCTTCTTTATTTCCCGGTTTATCGCATTCTTCATGCTCTCATCCATGACTTCGGGCTTTGATTTGGTTTGTTTTACACTACCCTTATTCTTTTTATCGGCAGATCTGCCCTTTTTATTAACCCCTTCACGGGATAAATTGTCGGATAACTCTCCTTTTTTGTATTTGTTGTACAGCTCAAATACATGATCATCGAACTTTCGCCCTTTGTCGGATTCAAAAGAAACTGTCTGAAGTTCCCTGTATATCCCTTTTACGCCTTCAAAAGTATCGATGTCATATATTCTTTTAAGATCATCTATTATCTTTTCATCGTGGATCTCACGCTTATAATCGTCTTCCGAACGGTATTTTCTGCCATTGACTTCGTACATAGGCTTACATTATCATCCTAATTTTAGCATTATACAAATATCATTTTACTATATGTGGGATTTTTTGCAAGTAGCATCTACTAAATATTGTTATTGCCGTAAAAGAAAAAGGAACCCCCGGCCGGGGATTCCTTTATTGATCTTTTTATGCTTCGGTGTTGCCTTCTGCAACCTTTTCCGCACGTTCTTTAACCTGAGCTTCCTGAATATCCGAAGGAGCCTGCTCATAACGTTCGAACTCATATTCAAACTCGCCGCGTCCGCCGGTCATGGAACGTAAGTCTGTACAATAACCGGTAAGGCTCATCATCGGAACGCTTGCTTCGATGATCTGACGTCCGCCGGCTATGGGGTTCATACCCAGAACACGGCCGCGTCTCTTGTTAAGGTCGCCCATAACGTCACCTGTGTATGAATCGGGAACATTGACCTTCAAACTTGCGATGGGCTCAAGAAGTACCGGTGTCGCTTCCATGAAACCTTTCTTGAAAGCCTGGATCGTAGCCATCTTGAATGCCATTTCCGAAGAGTCTACGGGATGATAGGAACCATCGTACAATGTAGCCTTAACACCGACAACGGGATAAGCTGCCAAAGGTCCGCGAAGTACAGATTCCTGAAGACCCTTTTCAACTGCGGGGAAGTAGTTCTTCGGAACCGCACCGCCGACAACTTCTTCGTCGAATTCGTAAGGAACGGTGATGTCGCTCGACGGCTCGAAACGCATCTTTACGTGACCGTACTGTCCGTGACCGCCCGACTGCTTCTTGTACTTATATTCAACGTCCGATTTCTTCTTAATGGTCTCTCGGAATGCGATCTTCGGCTTCTCAAGTACGACCTCGACCTTGTATTCATTCTTAAGTCTTGAAACCGCGATATCAAGTGCCATATCGCCCATAGCGTAAAGAAGCATCTGACCGTTTTCGGAGTCGTTTACGTTCTTAAGGGTAAGATCTTCGTGCATCATCTTCTGAAGTGCCTGGGAGATCTTATCGACATCGCCCTTGTTGACGGGCTTGTATCTCATGTATGTATAAGGCTTTGAGATCTCAAACATACCGTACTTGATAACGTTGGCCTTTGTGGAAAGGGAGTTACCGGTACGTGCGGAAGATAACTTGGGAATAGCTCCGATATCACCCGCATGAAGTTCGGATACTTCTATAGGCTTATTGCCCTGAAGGGTATAAAGCTTGCTGACCTTTTCTTCAATGTCCTTATCAATGTTGTAGACAGGATCGTCTGCCTTGAATACACCCGAGCATACCTTGATGAGCGAATACTTTCCGATGAAAGGATCGACGATCGTCTTAAATATATATGCCGATTTAGCCTTTGAGAAATCGTAATTTGCTTCGAATATCTCGTTGTTCTTCATGGAGATACCTGCGATCTTGCAGTTCTCGGGACTCGGAAGATATTTAACGATATCATCAAGAAGTGTATATACACCGTAGCAAAGCAAACTTGAACCCATTGTCATGGGCACTACGGTAGAATCTATAACGTTTGTACGGATAGCTGCACGGATCTCTGCTTCCGAGAAAGTGTCACCCGAGAAATATCTGTCCATGAACTCTTCACTGGTCTCTGCAACCGTTTCCATAAGAGTTTCACGATACTGCTCAAGGTTAGCCTTTGAATAATCCGGAACGGGGATCTCAACGGTTTCCTTGCCCTGCCACTTCTGGCCTTTTTCGGAAATAACGTTAACATATCCGATAAGCTTTTCATTTTCACGGATCGGAAGATGGAAAGGAGCCATACGCTTTCCGTACTTCTCGGTAAGTGTTTCGACAACGTTCTTGTAGGATGCGTTGTCAACATCCATATCGGTTACAAATACCATTCTGGGGAGCTTATGCTTCTCGCAAAGATCCCATGCCTTCTCAGTGCCGACTTCTACACCGGCTTTACCCGAAACGACAATGATAGCCGCATCGGCAGCCGCAACAGCCTCTTCCACTTCGCCCACAAAATCGAAATACCCCGGTGTATCGAGAAGATTAATCTTTACACCATCCCACTCAAGAGAAATCAATGATGTATTAATTGAGAATTTCCTCTTCTGCTCTTCTTTGCCAAAGTCAGAAATAGTGTTTCCGTCATCGACCTTTCCCATACGGGATGTTAAACCCGCAAGATAAGCCATTGCCTCGGCAAGACTTGTCTTACCGCATCCGCCGTGACCTAAAAGGACAACGTTACGGATTTTGTCCGTTGTGTAAACATTCATCCTAAAAACCTCCAAAATACATTATTTCGGCTATACTTTTAAATGCTTTCTCTAAAAGAACGACCTTGTTAACAGTTTACTAAAAATTCAGACAACATTCAACATAATTGTTCAAAATATCTAAAAAATATCGGATTTCAAGATCGTTTTTATGCATAAAAAAAGAACGTCTCGGATATCCGAAACGTTCTTTAAAAAAGTTAAATCTCTAATCGTTTTTGTCTCGTCTTCGACGGTCTGATAAACTTCGATCCTTACTGCATCCATTTCGGGCATGCCGATAAAAATGCTTCCGTAATTGAACTTATCTCCGACCTTCTCGATACGTATGATCTCAAGGAAAGCATGAAGTACTTCTTTTGTCCAGATCGTAAGATATGCTTCATACACGGCGCCTATCGAAAGAGCTTTATCTGCGGTAAATCCGACGCCTGTCTTTGAAACATCGCTGACCTCTATTCCGACCTCTTCGACTCCCGAACCGTCAAGGCGCTTTAATACAAGCTTTGACAAAAGTTCCGTCCTTTTGTGTTTACGTTTTTCTTCCATTAATTCACCCTCCGGAAATGGGCATGAGGATTATCTTATAATTCCGGATGCCCTTAAATTTATAGCCGATGCTATAAACTGATTTTACAAAATTAGATATTCAAAGTAAAGATTTATTTGCTGAACTTCGAATAGTCCGGCGTATAATTCTGTTCGACGACAGGGATCTCAATGCCCAGATAATCATCTATGTATTTGTAATAATCGTAATTGACTATACGTTCCGAATATTTACGTTTGAGGCTTAACTTTTTCTTTAAGCTCTCAAGATAATCCTCGGGAAGATCTGCCGGAGGCTCGCCGTCTTCGGTAAGATATACAACGTCTCCCGTCTGTGAATTGTACATAAGGGTCTCCGTGATGATCGAACGGTTCCACATTGCCACGAAACCTTCCTCATCCGAGAATATATCCTGTCCCATCAAAAGTCTTGAATCGTAATCAAAGCCGAAAAGGTTCAAAAGCGTGGGAAGGATATCCATACTGCACATCGGCTTATCTATCACGATAGGCTCTTTAATGGCTCCCGACCAAAGGATAAGATTCGACTTGTATAATTCGAAGTTCTCTTCGACTTCATGGCCCAAAAGTTCCGAAAATTCTTCGTTTGATAGTCCGTAAGGCCAGTGGTCGCCGGTAAAGCAGATGACTGTCCTGTCGGCTATGCCTTTCTCTTCAAGAGTCTTGATCATATATTCAAGGCCCTTGTCCAATTCTTTCTGGCAGGCAAGATATGCCTGACAGGGCTCCGATAACGGAAGATCCTGCACAGCCTCTCTGTTGATCTTGGCACACCAGTTGCCCGTGAAGTTATAGTTAAGATGTCCGCTTACGGTCATGTAATATACATTGAAAAGATCATCATCCACATATTCGGGCATTGAAGCCTCGAACATCTGAAGATCCGACGCGGGCCAGTGTTTTTCTATCTCAAGACCGTTGCCCACACCCTGATAATAGTAACCCATACCGGGATAGGTAATGTCTCTTCCGTAATACTGGAAATCGTTATCATGATATGCGCGGCTTGTGATGCCGTACTTCATGTTAAAAAGATTACCAAGGGCAAACGGCATGTCATTCTGACCTACGGCCTTGAAGTTTGTGGCACCGCCTCTCATGGGATAAAGGCTTGTGGAGCACACAAACTCACCGTCCGAAGTGGAACCTCCGGAACGAGCATTATAGAAGTTATTGAACACAAAGCCTTCGTGAGTGAGTCTGTATAATGTAGGCGTGATCTCTTCGTCAACGGCTATCGACGAAAAACCTTCCGCCGTCATGAATATAAGATTAAAGCCCTCAAACATACCCGTATACTCATTCTTCTTGGTGGGTTCAAGCGTCGACATATATTCATGGATACCAGCAATGAATTCATCCGGCTCATTTTCCGCAAGTGATACAAAATCTATATCAAGCATGTTGGGTGAACGGTCGATAACAGGCACCGGATCGGACTCCGATACATCCGCACCCGATACATCGCTTCCCGAGACATCCGCGCCCGATACATCGTTTGAAGAAACTTCTTCGGGGCCTGTATATACCCAGACATCGCCAAGTTCGTCATCGCCTTTCGCACTGTCCGGCATGATGAGATTTTTAAACTCGATCTCAGCGGTCGCCAACACTCCGAGTTTTTCATAAGAAAACTCGCTTATGTTTTCGTTTACGCAAAGATCGTAAGGCGAGAAACTGTCCTTACCGAAAGCAAGGATCACAAACCCTTCAATAACGATCGTAAGTGCGAGCAAAGTTACCGGCACAAAGCAATGTCTTAATTTAACCTGCTCATATCTGTACACCGTAAGCTTATTGAGCGTTATGAGCACGGCTACGGGGATAACGATGATCAGCAAAAGAACAAGCCAGTTGTCTATGATACCCTGTATTATCTCTCTATAGTACTGTGTTACCTTAGCGTTATTCTTGCTTATAAAGGAAATGCTGAAGAAAACCTGAAATATCGCGTGATACAAAACATTGACGACATAATACAGGAGAAGTATCCCGGTCAAAACCCATGTGATCACTTTATTGGCTTTCTTCTTAAAGAACAGTACAAACAGCGAAAGAAAGGCGGCCGTAGGGAAACACATAACGAGTTTTGCAAAATAATTAAGCGTTAACCCCTTGAAACTCCATATATGAAAAACGGTTTCAAGATAGATGAGCATTATCGAAAAGAGAATAAATCTCTCGAGCGAATACAAAAGGCCTTTTACGACCGTAGCTTTCTTTTCCTGTTCCAGCCCCATGTTCAGATTAAAATCCAGATCTTCGAATTCGGGCTCAAATGAATCTTTCATAACAAAAACAACCTCTTAAAACTTAATCATGTATAAACATCGCATCTCCGAAGCTGAAGAATCTGTACCGGTTTTCAACGGCTTCTTTGTATGCGTTCAAAACATTTTCTCTTCCGGCAAGAGCAGAGACCAGCATGATAAGCGTAGACTCCGGCAGGTGGAAATTTGTGATAAGACAGTCCGTAAGCTTAAATCTGTATCCCGGATATATGAATATCGATGTATCGCCTTCGCACGGTCTTAACTTTCCGTTTTCATCCGCAGCGCTCTCAACAGTCCTGACGCTTGTGGTACCCACGCAAATAATACGTCCGCCGTTTTCTTTTACACAATTGACAACGTCGGCCGTTTCTTTGGTGACCCTGAACCATTCCGTATGCATATGATGATCTAATATATTGTCTTCCTTGACGGGTCTGAATGTGCCGAGTCCCACATGCAATGTCACAAATACAACTTTTACACCCATTGACCTTATTTCGTCAAGTAACTCGTCCGTAAAATGAAGTCCCGCGGTCGGTGCGGCCGCCGAGCCTTCGTATTTGGCATAGACCGTCTGGTATCTGTTTTTGTCCTTAAGCTTGTGGGTTATATAAGGAGGAAGCGGCATCTCGCCGAGTTTATCGAGGATCTCTTCGAAAATCCCCTCAAAAGAAAACTCTATGAGCCTGTTTCCTTCTTCGACTATATCCCTGACCGTGCCCCTTAAGATACCGTCACCGAAAACGATCTCCTGACCGATCCTTGCCTTTTTACCGGGCTTTACAATCGTCTCCCAGGTATTGTCCTTTAAGCGTTTCAAAAGAAGGACCTCTATGACGGCTCCGGTGTCTTTCCGGTGACCGATAAGCCTTGCGGGTATTACCTTTGTATTGTTGAGCACCAGACAGTCGCCTTCTTTTAAATACGACTTTATGTCTTTAAAGACCGAATGCTCAACCCTGCCCGTATTCTTATCAAGAAGCATCAGTTTTGACGAAGAACGGTCACTTAACGGATCCTGTGC
>JAGCCY010000264.1 GCA_017651385.1 Lachnospiraceae bacterium | reverse complement strand
GTCTTCATGCCTGCCATGAAATCTCTTCCTATATTTTTTGTCTGAACGATGGTACCCTTTACGATACCGAGTGCTTCATATTCTTTACCGGGAATATTATCAATACTTACCAGCTTCATCCATTTCTCCTCCTTTGATCTCTTTAAGTCTTTGGATCATTACGACCAATACCGCTATCACTACCACAGCCGGGATGATCAGAAATGCCGCGAACAGACCGATCGGCATCGGATCCTGTATATTGGCCCATATCATTAAGCCTTCAAAAAACAGCACAAATAATATGACTATGCATCCCGCGAGGATTGCGCCTGTCTTTCTGACAGCGACGTCGTTTTTCTTAACATCCATGAACCGGACACCTCCTTTTTCAAGATCAACCATCTTACTTAGGTAGTCCGAGGCCTTGATATCACAAAATTCACGTTCATCCGAAGATAAAAGTCCGCACATTGTGATCATATGATCAATGTCGTGTTTTCGCCGGCTCAAAGAAGTACTGTGCTCTTCCATACATTCTTTTAAACTCACTTTTCCTTCTTCAAGCCTTCTGATGTCTTCGCAGGAAACGTCCAGCATCCTTAGGAGCTTTATCTTGTTTAAGACTTCAACATCTTTAAGAGTGTACTCTCTGTATCCGTTCTCCGGATTCCTGTCGGGACTTACAAGTCCTTCATCTTCATAAAAACGGATATTCTTTTTTGTGATGCCCACAAGCTCCTCTACCTGATTGATCTTCATCTTAACTCCGTTTAACTTATTTGGATTGGCCTATCCTGCGTTGACAATAAACCTTCCACAAAGCGGAAGGTCAAGTATTATTTGAAAATTTTTTAAAAAAATTTTTTATAAGGCAAAAGAACGCTTATCCGGTCTTACAAAAGTGCCGTATTCAAAGCGGGTTCTGAAAGTTTGAGTTCTTTACCCTTCTTTACAAAGATAACAAGCTCGTTAAGCGCTATATCGATATGATGATATCCCTTTTCCATATCTAAGGTCTTATAATCCTTATCCGACTTTAAGACATAAGCCGTCATATCTTCGGGAAGGTACACAAATCTGCCCGTTGCATTGGCTTCATATACGGGTGCGATCATGTAGTCATCGCCAAGCATCAGCTGATCGTCCACATCAAGACATGCCCTGTCATCGGGATAAGCAAGTGCGAGCGGCGTAAACATGAGCTTACTGTTTTCGATACAGTCTTCATAGATACGATAAAGTTCGGGGATAAGCGCATAGCGTAAGTTGAGCATATTGCGGAAGGAATCTATATCCTTGAAATTATATATCTCCTGATCGCGGCAGCCCAAAGCGCAATGGTTTCTGAAAAGCGGGGTAAACATTGAAACCTGCATAAATCTCATGAGCAAAGGCTCGCTTACGTTGAACGCAAATCCGCCCGTATCCGCACCGACATACAAAAATCCGTTCATGTTAAGACCAGGAAGCTGGCTTAAGATAAGCTTGATATGCGAATAGTACGAGCTGTTGTCGCCGGTCCAGATACCTGAATATCTGTGCTGTCCCACATAAGACGATCTTGAAAAGAAAAGGATCTCCTTATCCGGAGCTATTTCCTTAAATTCCTTGGAAATACCTTCAACCATGTTAAATGCATAAAGGTTATGGACCCTGTCGTGGCGTACTTTCTTTCCGTCGATCTCATGATAAAAGCTCTTATAATCTTCTGCGTTATTGGCAAGACCGCTTGCCGTATCAAGATAATCCCAGAGTTCCGAAAGATTTAACGTCTCTGTCTTATCCCTGAGAGTAGCCAGCTTATCCGCAGCGGCTTTTATACTTTTCGATGAATAGAAAATAGCGGGCTCATTCATATCGTTCCAAAAACCGTCAATTCCGACATCCGTAAAAAGCTTGTACTTTTCGCCGAACCACTTCTTGACTTCGGGCTTAAAGAAATCCGGAAGATGTGCAAGCCCCGGCCATACGGCAACAGGAAAATCGTTTCCGTCTTCATCCTTACAAAAATAGTTATTCTCCACGCCTTCATCGTACACAAAATAACCTTTAAGACGCTTTACAGCGGGGTCTATTGCCGGCACAAGATGAATGTTCTCTTCTTTCATCTTCTTTACAAAATCCTCAAAATAATGATAGCGTTCGGGATTTATCGTAAATACGGC
Organism: Lachnospiraceae bacterium; assembly: GCA_017651385.1. GTDB lineage: Bacteria > Bacillota > Clostridia > Lachnospirales > Lachnospiraceae > UBA1258. The sequence continues at coordinate 5,087 of JAGCCY010000264.1, read as the reverse complement.
GTAATCCTGCATGTAATCAATGTCCATATAAACGGAATCAAGCGGAAGGTTGAGCCTTTTATGCTCATTGACCACCTTTAAGATATCTTCCGTGCACTTATATCCCCATCGGCTCTGGCCATACCCGAAGCCCCAGAGCGGAGCCTTATAGCTCTTACCGATGATCTCACGAAACTCCGTGATGATGGAAAGCGCGGAATCTCCCTCAACAACATACAAAGTATAGTCAGGTTCCTCGACCGATACTTTCATGACATCCTTGTCGGTAAATCCGATATCAAACGTTGTCTTAGCCGGATAATCCACGAAAAGGCCCAGTTTCACGCCCTTAAATCTGTTTAACAGCACAAAGTTATGAGATCCGTACAGAGAATACTGATTCTCATCATGATGCACCTGGTCTGTATTGTTCGATACATAGATAAACCCTCTTTTGTTCATCCCGTGAAGGCTTTCGCCAAGACCGTATATACTGTCGTCGGGAAGAAGGTCGATCGTAAAAGAACGCTTATCCTCACTGAATTTAAGAAGCGGATTCACAGCCGAAATATCGGACAAAGCCGTTTCTTTGATAACCGCATTTGTCTTTATGGGGTTACCGAATACAAATCTTGATACCATTTCTGTCTCCTCTTTCTTTAATATTCAATCTTCAGATCCGAGAATATGGCAGGCGTGTCGGAATCATCGATCTCGGTCTGCGCATACAATCCTATGAGCACTCCGGTAAATCCGCCCGCAACCTCGGTTGAAAGATATCTTGACTGGTTCTTGCCAAGATCATATTCTTTTCCGCCTGCGTTTACGCTGAATCCGTAGTGGAGCTTTTCAAACACGATATCCACGCTGATCTTTCCCTCTGCAGGAATATCGAATTCATCTGTCACAACGGAAAGATCTCCTATCGATACATGCTTAAATAGTTTGCGCCCTCCGCAAGTCTTCTTTACACCGATATCAATATGATGCTGGTTGTCCATATAAAGAGTCACGCCGGCCTCATTGTCGCCGCATGCTTCGATGGTAACGGACATTTTTCCTTCCGGCTGTTTCTGTCTTATGCCCATGAATGTCGGATACGCAAGATCGTCATCGAGTTTATCCTTTACGCCGAAAAGATATACTCTTTCGTCCTGCCATAAGTATTTTCCGTTCCGGGGATATCTTATATATATCCATTCCCTGCCGGGACGTGTGTTTTTAAATGTGGTGACCTCTTCTTTCTTTTGCACAAGATCATCGGGCAGCCTTTCGGTATCGACCGTAAGTGTCGTGGTACCCTTATAACCCGCATATACTTCATCGCCTGCGATCGTAACCGGCACAAGGCAGGTCTCTCTTCCTATCGTATGATACAAAAGCCACTTGCCGATCTGACGGAAACCGAGATGTACCATCCAGATATTTCCGTTATTGTCTTCCACAAGGTCTCCGTGGCCGCAGCCCTGAAGCTCATAGCCTCCGAGGTTTCTGTTGGTAAGTATCGGATTGTTCTTGACTTCCGTAAAAGGACCGTAGATATTGTCGGAATATGCCATTACCACCATATGACCGTATTCGGTACCGCCTTCTGCGGCCATAAGATAGTAAGTATCTTTAAACTTATATAAATGCGGACTTTCAAGAAATCTTCCGCCGGTTCCGTGCCAGACGGTCACGACCTCACTCAGCACCTTGCCGGTCTCGATATCGATCTCACACTGCGTAACACCGCTGTCGCCCTTTGCATCGGTACCGTTACTCATGAAATAGCATTTGCCGTCCTCAAAATACAAAGAAGGATCAATTCCGTCTCTCTCTACCCATACGGGCTCGGACCACTCGCCGTATATATCATCCGTCCACACATAGAAGTTGCCCTTTGAAGATATATTGGTCGTGACCATGTAAAATCTTCCGTTATTGACTCTTATGGTGGGTGCGTATATGCTGCCGGAATTGCTCGCATCTTCGAGCGGAAGCTGTGATTTTCTCGTAAGAACGTGACCGATCTGAGTCCAGTTCACAAGATCGTCCGATTCAAACAGCGGAACTCCCGGGAAAAACTGAAAACTCGATGTCACCAGATAGTACTTGTCCCCATATTTACATACACTGGGATCCGGATAGAAGCCCGGAAGTACCGGATTTTGATACCTCATAAAAATACCTCCTTAATTTTTAAGCACTTAAGCCTTTTAATACCATTACCCTCAAAAATGATTATACAGTGTAAATTGATTCAAAACCATACAATATTTACAGAAAAGCATCGTTTCGATATAATACTCGTTGATCGAAACTCGTTTTGAAAGGATAATCATGGCTTTTGACGGAATAACCGTTGCCGCTTTGGTAAAAGAACTCAAAGCAAAGACCGACGGTACCAGGATATATAAAATCGCACAACCCGAAAAAGATGAGCTTTTACTCACGATCAAGGGTAATTCCACGCAGTTCAGGATACTTCTCTCGGCGGATGCTACGCTCCCTTTGGTTTACATAACAAACGATAACAAGCCGTCTCCCCAGACGGCCCCCAATTTCTGCATGCTCCTTCGAAAGCATCTTACAAACGCAAAGATCCTCGATGTTACCCAGCCCGGACTTGAAAGAGTCATCCGCTTCGATCTTGAACATCTTGACGAAATGGGCGATCTTAAGAAAAAATCCCTGATAATAGAATTGATGGGCAAGTATTCAAACATCATCTTTACCGATGAAGACGACAACATCATAGATTCGGTCAAGCATATAAGCCATAACATAAGCTCCGTAAGGGAAGTTTTACCGGGCAGGAAGTGGTTTATACCGGGTTCCGATGAAAAGCTTGATGCCCTGTCTTCCGACAAGGAACAATTTGTGTCAAAGATCATGAACGCCCATCTTCCTGTCGCCAAGGCGATCTATGGTTCATATACGGGCTTCTCTCCTATAATGGCCGGCGAGATCTGCCACCGTGCGGGTATCGATGCCGAAAGTTCCACATCCTCGCTCGAGACAGGAAAAGTTTTGGATCTTTGGAAAGCATTTGAAGGACTTACTAACGATATAAGATCGGGCTCATTTGCCCCGGAGATCGTACTTGATAAAAATATCCCCGTGGAATACGGCGTCTTTCCTTTATCGATATATGAAGATCTTGATAAAAGAAGCTACGATGATGTCTCTTCGATGCTCATCGATTATTATAAGGAAAAGAGCATCGTGGTCCGTATCCGTCAAAAATCCACGGACTTAAGGAAGATAGTTACCACAGCGCTTGAAAGAAACATAAAAAAGCTGGATCTTCAGCAAAAGCAGCTTAAGGATACCGAAAAGCGCGATAAATATAAGGTTTACGGCGAACTTATAAACACCTACGGCTATAATGTTCCCGAAGGAGCAAAGTCTTTTGAATGTGATAACTACTATACGGGCGAAAAGATCACTATCCCGCTCGATCCCACCCTCAGTGCAAAAGACAATGCAAAAAAGTACTTTGACAAATACGGAAAGCTTAAACGTACAGCCGAAAACCTAACGACCATAATCGAAGACGTGGAGGCCGAGGTCGCACATCTTAGATCGGTACTTAACTCCCTTGATATCGCGGTCCTTGAAGACGATCTTTCCGAGATCCGCGAAGAACTTGTAAATACCGGTTATATCAGGTTCAAAGCGACAGGGAAAAAGAAAAAACCTGTTTCCGAACCGCTGCACTATATTAGCTCGGACGGTTTTGACATCTATGTCGGAAAAAACAATCTTCAGAACGATCATCTCACATTTGAGCTTGCAAACGGCAATGACTGGTGGTTCCACGCAAAGAAGATGCCGGGCAGTCACGTGATACTTAAGACCGACGGAAAAGAGGTGCCCGACAGAGCATTTGAAGAAGCGGCAAAGCTTGCAGCCTACTATTCTTCGGGAAGATCTTCCGAAAAGGTTGAGATCGACTATACCGTTAAAAAGAACATCAAAAAGCCCGCCAATGCAAAACCCGGCTTTGTGGTCTATTACACAAACTATTCAATGGTAATGGACACCGACATTTCAGGCATACAAAAAGCATAAGAATACCCTCATTACTTTTCGGTAATGAGGGTATTTATTATTTAGAAGATATTATCTTATACAAACTGGAAAACACAGAATGCCGCATATGTGCAAAGAAGAAGTATTCCCTGCCAGCGCGAAAGCTTGCCCTTTATAAGCGCGGGTATCGTAAGCACAGCCATAACGAACAGCATTACGGGAGTCTCTACCACCAAAGATGTGTAATACTCTTTTCCGCCTATCGTCATCATGCTGAACTGCTCGGGATTGATCTTAAACGGTCCCAGAGCTACCGACAATCCGGATACGAGCACTATGTTAAATAAGTTGGCTCCGCAGATATTTCCAAGCGATAACGCTCCGTGCCCCTTGGCAAGCGAAGTGATCGCCGTTACAAGTTCCGGAAGCGATGTGCCGAGTGCCACAAAAGTAAGGGCTATGACCGTTTCGGGTACGCCCAATCCTTCCGCTATCGCGGTACCGTGGTTAACAAGAAGGTTAGCTCCGAATGCTATACATGTTGCACCCACAACGAGCATTACAAGTATGAGCCAGAAAGGACGCTCCTTTTCTTCTTTTTCTTCAACAGGTTCTTCCTCAGCCTTTGCACCGGGCTTTATCGCCTGTCTTATAAGGATCACCATATAGGCCACAAACATTACAAGAAGTACGATACCGAGAGGTCTTTCAAAAGAACCCGAGATGTATGCCGTTCCTGCGTATATGATCGCAGCGGCAAAGAAAAATATTACGGGAACTATCATGGACTTCTTTTCAACCTTTGAAGGTTTGATGGCAACCGTAAGGGCAGCTATGAGCGCCGTATTGCAGATTACGGAACCTACGGCATTACCGTATGCCATTGCGCCGTGACCCTGAACGGCACTGGTCGCACTTACCATAACTTCCGGAAGTGTGGTACCTATAGATACCACCGTTGCACCTATCAAAAGATCCGGAACTTTGAACTTTTTAGCCACTCCCACAGAACCGTCGACAAACCAGTCACCGCCCTTTATCAAGAGAATGAGTCCTAAAACAAACCATAAAATATGAAATAACATAACTGC
>JAGCCY010000263.1 GCA_017651385.1 Lachnospiraceae bacterium | reverse complement strand
GATTCTGTTGAACTTAGAATCGGTGGCTTCGTTACTGATGTCACTCTTCTGGACACTTCCGCTTTCGGTCAAGAGTTCTTCCCCTTCTCTCTCTTCAGTTACATAGTACTGAAGATTCTCGCCGAAGAAGAGAATAAAGGATTTTGCAAAGACTCCGCCGAACATTTCGCGCATCTCCTCGGTAACATACTCGGCTCTTATATCTTCGTCCCCTTCTATTATGTAGTGGATGTAGACTCTTGCTCCCGGCTCCGACTTATATTCGATGATGGTTTTATCTGAATATCTGTCTACGCCGGTGCTGCCCTTTTCCACAAATTCTTTGAAGAAGGACATATAGATTCCCTTCTCCAAAAGGTCATTTATAAACTCGGTAATGTTATCCATGACCTCTTTATCGATAAGGTTCTTTTCTTCCGAATAGAACTTTACATAGGCAAGCTTTGATACATCTCCGATTCTTTCGCCCATGGCTTTAACCTTTGCGATTTCCTCGAATACAGCGGCTTCCATAAGCTGTTCTTTTACAAAGTAGTCGTATGAGCACTGTGTAAGGAAAGCCATCCTTATGTTCTGGTTGGCTCCGGTGCTTATGTACTTTTTGTAGATATCCATCCGCTCCGACACGAAATAGCCCGTAAAGAGCATCTGGACGATGAGCTTTTCGCACATGCCGTGCACGTCGATATCGAAGTTCTCGGCTGCGGTAAAGAGCTTTCTTAAGTCCTTTGTCATGCCGTTATAATTGTCGCAAAGGTATTTAAGTATCGTCTCATCGTATTTGTTCTTAAAGAAGCAGAACGCACTTATGTCGGTTATATCGTCCGACGGTTCGAAATCGCCTCTTACGATAAGATTCGAGCAGAGCTTTACAAGATCTCTTAAGTCCACGCCCTCTATGCCGAAATCAAATATCCATTCAAGCGCCTTATCGTACATGCCGCGCATGATCATGTATTTTACGCAGGTATTTCTTTCTTTTGCATTCATTTCTTCGGCATTTAAGCTTTCAAGCAAAAGATCGAGTTCCCTTATACGGTCGTTGTCGTAGTAATACTGCATGATCTTTGAACGTATCTCGGCCTTGTAGGCTGTATCTATCTCGGGTGCATCCAGTATCCTCTGATATCTTATGCGGTTCTCGTCGTCGATCTCCACCATTTCGCTTGAGCATTCGCAGGCGTAGACATCAAAAGAAAGATTGTCGTCCACATGGGGAAGGAGCATATTGGCAAGCTTGCCGGGTACGATAAGCTTCTCTATGTCGTAATCGACCGACTTCATATATCTGTTTGAGAAGTTATCCTCAAACATGATGTCAAAATCCTTGTTGTATATGGGCACAAACGCCTCATGACCGACTATCGGATATGATGTTCCGACAACCTCGCGGCTCTGGTATACGATCACCCTCTGCGGAAGATCGGAGCTTATGCTTATCCTGTGCGTGAATATAAGCTTTGCAAGCTTTACCGCCATATCCTTTGATATGACATTTTCACTCAATACAAAGCGGTATATTATCGCAAGGTCTTTGTTCATATGACCTTCGGCGATCTGATTGATCGTAAATCTGTCTATCTGTTCCTTATATGTCGGGAATATATCTTCAAGCTGCTCGCGGTTTTCGATGACGCGGGCATAAAGGTATGCGGTAAGCTTCCAGTCAAGTTCGTTCTGGTAAGAAAAATAAAGGTATACCATCTTGGGAAGTTCATTGACCCTTACCGTGTCTATGCTCATCATGTAATATTCGTATATCTTTGTGACCCTTGCCTCTTCTTCAAGCGCAAGCTTATACCACTGGAAGTATTCGGGTCCCTTTTTGTCGTGTGCTATCAAAAGAGTACATAGAACAGTCAGTGCATCGACGGACTGAAGGACATCGTAGCAGGACTTAAGTATCTCTATCAAACTGTTCGTATACCACTTTCCGCTGCCCGCAAGATATACGACCTGTCTTGCGACTTCGTTCGTAAGAAGGTGTTCTTTTACCATGTAGCTTAATATCCGAAGCTCCACGGTATTTAAGTCAGCAAGGAGGGCTGAGTTTAAAAGAAGCATGTTGGCCGCTTCCACATACATGACGGGGCTTGTGCAGCCAAGGGAAAGCTGGTTTGTGATAAATACCCATTTTTTGGTGGGACTTACGGCATATTCTGCGGAAAGATAGAGCAAAAGCCATGCCACACGCCAGTTTGAAGTATCCCTGTTATATATGTTCTCAACCTCTTCGGTTATCCTGTCTATATAATCCTCTTCACGGTTTATGAGCGTTGTGAGATAGAGGAAATATGCCCAGCTTGAGGTCGTGTAATCGGTATCCGGATCGAATTCGGGCTCTATCTGGTCAAGTATCCATTTTGCCTCGTTGTATCTTTCCTCCGTGATAAGAAGCTGTGCCTAGAACATCCTTATGTTCTTCTCGGACGGCTTAAGCGACAAAAGCCTGTCCACTATCTTGCCGGTCTCGGCTATCCATGTATCGGTCGTAATGTTCTTAAGACGGAAGGCCTTATAGTAGGTCACCATCTCCATAAGGATACGGTCGTACTCGATCTTTCTCGATATCTCGGACTTTATGAGCACATTCTGCACAACCTTGACCGTTACCTCAAAGGAAGTAAATGCATTAAAGAACCTTATGGTCGCGTAATTGTTGCCGCCGTGAAGTCTTTCGGGATTTACCACAAAAGAATAATGCAGGAAATTCCCAAGAAAATCATTGTCCGAAAGGGTCTCCGATGAAAGCTCCACAAAGTCCGCATCGCAGATGACAGAAAGCGAAGTATAGACCCATCCGTTACTTGTGATGTCAATGTATTCTTCTTTGGCCTCTTCGGGTTCTTCCAAAACGACCGTATCACGATCCACAAGATATTCCGTGGGCTGCTTTTTATTTATCTTTAAAAGAAATTCTTCGACATTCTGTTCGTTTCCGAAGTAAGCCGAAAGACCCATATATGCTCTTAAGAACTGCCTGTCGTTTCCTTTGAAAAGCTCCTTGAAACGGTCGGAATAGAAAAGCTTGACCGCCTCATCCCAGTCAGTCTTCGCAAGATTGGCAAAATGGAAAAGATTTCTGATATTTCCAAGACTTGAATCAAGTGTCGAATGAGCGATGTTAACCACATACGGAAGATAGTACTCGCCGTGGTTTGATACCACGTGGATCTCTCCCTTGACAACGTCCCCCTCGGCAAGGCCCTTTGTGGAGAACGAATATCCTATCTGCTCCCCGGTCCCCGAAAAGCTGTCCGTAAGAAGGTGCATACGGATATCGTTGGCATAGATAAAGCCTTCGGAAGCGGTACCCGACGGGCAGATGATGTCAAAGGAACCCGTGTAAAGCTCATCGGGAGACAGACTGAGCTCTATGCGGGCACACGAAAAATCGATCGACCCTTTATCATATTCGAATTTTTCTTCTAAGATCCTGTCGATTACCTTCTTCATCGATGCTCCGGGAAAAGAAAAAAGATTATATGCGCCCATAATTTCGCATACTAGGTAATTATAGCATAAATTGCCGTACGGTGCGAGTATTTATAAACAATTGGACAACATAAAAAACGCCGGGCAGACAATTATGTCCGTCCGGCGGATTAAGTACGATTTTTTTACTTATTTTCGGTAAGTTTTACAAGAATATCGTTGCTCCTTTGGATGAATCTCGTCATCTCATCGGCTGCAAGAGGAGCCTGCTGAAGCTTTGCAAGATCGTATAACTGCTCCGCAAACATGCCCGATTCCTCGGAATCCTTATGAGCCGAGATATAATCGACCAAAGGATGATTAGCGTTAAGGATAAGAGTCTCTCCGTCAGAACCTCCGAACATCGAAGGATCCATGCCCGGCATAGCGTACATCTTCATCATGTCTTGCATACGGCGGCTTTCCTCGGAAAGCGTGATCATCGATGCGATCTTCTTGTTCTTAAGCTTTTCTACCTTGACCTTTAAGTCCTTCTTCTTTAAAGCCTTCTCAAATACGGGCTTTAAGTCTTCGGCCTGTTTGTCGAGTTCTTCCTGAGCCTTCTTTGAGGTCTTGTTCTTAAGAGAATCGGTGATATCCGCATCGATCCTTAAGAACTTTATCCCCTGATTCTTTGCTTCAAGCTGTGAGATGAAAGGCTGGTCTATGTTGTGCTTTAATATGACAGCATCCATCTTGGCCTGCTTAAACATATTTATGTACTGGCTCTGCTGTATCT
>JAGCCY010000031.1 GCA_017651385.1 Lachnospiraceae bacterium | reverse complement strand
CCTGAGCCAGGATCGAACTCTCGAAAAAAAAGAATTCAACCTTCAAGATTTAGCTTGGCTAATCTATCCCGTTTACTGTTTTTGGGTTGTTTTATTTTCGTGTGTTGTCTCACACTTCTGAATGATCTTTTCAAAGATTTTCAGGGTTGCATATGCTGTTTAGTTATCAAGGTTCTCGTTACTGACTTGCAAAGCCCGCAACGTTGCTATATTATCACCCTCCACTATAAGAGTCAAGACCTTTTTGATTATTTTTAAAATCTTCTCTTGCGGGTGGAATTTTAATTTATCATTTTTCTGTTCCAAAGTCAATAGAAAAATCATTAAAAATCCTTGATTTTTCAACATTTTTGAACACTTTGCCGTGCGTGTTTTGTCCTTTTATTTTCCTATTTAAATTGATGTCATCTCTCCCGGGTCACGATTATTTTTTAAGAAGTAATATAGCAAAAAATAGAGTGCTTTTTTCATATTAAATTGTTATTATGATATGGGGGATTGTTATGTATTGGAGGAAATACTGTGAGTGATGTCAAAAAGGTAGCTATATTTGCAACCGGATGGGGCGAAGCAGTTGTGGAAGAATTCATATCCGGAATAATGAAGGGCTTCTCCGAAACAAGGACTGACCTTTATTTTTTCATGTGTTATGCTACCCCCTACAATCAGCCCGATGTTAAGGTCGGTGAATTGAATATTTTCAACCTTCCGAACCTTGCAAATTTCGACGGTGCCATTATATACGGTAATTCCCTTGATTTCGAAGGAGTATTTGACTCTCTCAACGAGCGGTGTCAAAAAGCCGGCATTCCCGCAGTCTGTACCGGCAAGAGAGGCGATAACATCTGCTATATCGGTGCCGACAATGCTACAGGTACTGTTGATATGGTCACTCATCTTCTGGATGTTCACCATCTTACAGACTTTTTCTTTATAGGCGGTTCTCCGGATAACAGCGATTCCGAGGAAAGAAGGATTGCTTTGGTCAATACGCTTAAGTCCCGCGGAATAGAATTAAAAGACGATCATTGCATTACCACTTACTGGGCTCCCGAAGCTGCCGAAGAATGTGTGCACAAGATTCACGACAGCGGAGCCAAAATGCCTGAGGTATTTGTATGTGCCAACGATATCCTTGCCATGGCTACATGCAATTCTCTTAATGACTGCGGCTATAAGGTTCCCGAAGAGGTTAAGGTTACCGGTTTCGATCATGAGTTTTTTGCAAGGATCTTTGATCCTGCAATCTCAAGCGTCGATCAGGCCACTTTTGATAAAGGTATTGCCTGCGCCGACGTTCTTATCAATGCTTTCAACGGAAAAGACTCTCCTGCCGAGCAGATAGTTCCGTGTAAGTTTATCCCTCTTGAAAGCTGCGGTTGCACAAATGTACTTCATTTCGAAAATATACGTCGCAGAGCATGTAAGGGTATCTTTACCGATCACATGCGCGATCAGAATATAGAAAATGAGCTTGTAAGACTTGAAAGAAAAGTAATGGAAGGTGATTCTTACGCAGATCTCTATCCAAATCTCAAAGAAATGTACGAAGGTATATCCACTTATGTGGGTAATTCCTTCCATATTGTCCTTGAGCCTTTATTCGGAAAGTCGATCACCAATTCAAGCAAAACGCTTCGTACAAACGGATACAGCCGTATCATGGATGCGATATTCTCAATGGAGCACGGAAAAGTAAGTACCAACCCCACCTTTGATACTTCCAAGCTTGTACCTGTGATCGAGGATGACGGAGTGAACAGATTTTTCCTCTTCCTGCCTTTGCATGACGGAAAAGAAGCACTCGGTTACATGATCCTTTGTGACGATCCCGATAAGATCAGCAACTATAACCGTCTTAACAAGTATGCGACCAGGCTTGACAATACTCTTGCCAAGTTCAGACAGACACTTACATTAAACAGACTTAATGCAAAGCTTAAAGAAATAAGCGAGACCGATCCTTTAACTCGCGTTCGCAACCGCTCCGCATTTGAGAATCGTGAAGCAGAGATCGATATGGCGATCAAGAACAATATTCAAAGGCCGTTCGGTATTGCGATGTTTGATATCAACAACTTAAAACCTATCAACGATAAGTACGGACACGATATAGGCGACAATTATATCCAAGCCTGCTGTAAAATGCTTTGCAATGCATATAAGAAGAGTCCCGTTTACAGGATCGGCGGAGATGAATTCCTGGCTCTGTTGTTTGACAGTGACTTTGAAGACCGTGAGATCCTTTTAATGGAACTTCGCGATAAAATGGATCTGCTTGAACAAAGCCGCCTCCCGATCACGGAAACCTTATCCGTGGCATCAGGCCTTTCCGTATACGATCCCGAAAAAGACTCCTCGGTGGCGGACGTTTTTAAAAGAGCCGATGAAGCCATGTATGAAAACAAGAAATATATGAAAAGCAGGATTAATATCCGTTAACTGTTGATGCGGAGGACTGTTTATGGGCAGCAAATATCTTCAGAAGTCTTCAAAGCTTCTGATCGAACCTACAGATGAAACAGATCTTTGGGAGAAAGACTGGGAGATCAAACTTAAAAGAGACACCCCCGAAACCATCGGTACGATAAGCTTTGCCGGTGAAAAGAATATGGGTATGGTACCCATTAAAATAGAACTTCAGAAAGAATTCAGAAACAGAGGTTTCGGGACCGAAGCACTTAAAATGATGACTGATTGGGCATTTTACCACAGGAACATATATGAAGTCAGTGCAGTAACCGGTTTTGAGAACGATCCTTACATACACGCCCTTGAAAAGGCGGGTTTTGTGTACAGAAGCCGTGACAAAGCATCCGAAACCGAAGTTTACACCATCACGAAGCAGCCTTCCAACTGGACCGGATTATACATCGCGATCGGCGTGGTCATAGGACTGATCCTGGGTCTTGTTTTTTCAAATCTCTGGCTCGGAATGGCAGCCGGCGTTGTGATATGTTCGCTGACCGGTCTGAGTATGGATGTAAAAGAAAGAAAAGAACGCGAAGACGTTACAGGAATGAAAAAGAGACGAAAATAAAAATAACTCCCGGCTTTTGAAAGCCGGGAGTTTTCTTTTGCTCAAATATTACATTCCGAGAGCGCCCCAGATGTCGACGGATCTGATCTTATCACTTAAGTTATATACGATCTTGTACATGTAATTGTACTGATATAAGAATTTCATTACGGGGTTGGCCTTAACACATCTTAAGATCCACGGTCCCAGAGAACCACCGCCAAGAATGATCACAACACAATATACCGCCCAAACGATGATCACCGTAATGCAGACAGCAAACAAAACGCCGAGTACCTTATCAAGTGATTTAACGATCGGAAGTTTTGATACAAACTTAAGCGATGTAAAGAAGAGGCTTAAAAGTTTGTACACGATTCCCAAAAGTACGATAAGTACTATTGCAACCACAAACTTTATCCTGTCCTGATCGAATGCTCCGTGTACCGCAAATGCCAGAAGCAGGATCACTATAGAAGAAAGGATTGCGGATATAAGATTGAAGATCGATTTCACAAAACCGTTTTTTACGGCGCCGACAATGGAAATGATCAATATCAGTATTGCGCATAAAAACGGAATATTGACGATTATCCAGTTTAAAAATGTGTTAGAGTTCATATTATTCTCCCCTTTTTGATTTTTATCACTTCATCTGTACGGTGTCTATAGAAACATCCGTAACAAGAACGTACTTGGTGGGTGAAGCAGTAGGTATCAAAAGTCTTATCGGCTTATCATATTTTATATCAAGTTTGGTCTTTCCTTCAAGTGTTGCAACATACAGATCCGTGTTGCCGTATATTGCATAATAACCGTTCGAAAATACCACATCCGAATAATCAAAATTAAAGGCTTTTTCCGAAACCACATCGCCTTTTGACGAATACACGATAAGCTTGTATTCATCTTCGGTATTATTTCTGAAGACAACGCCTATATTATCATTACCGTAGAAAACTGACAATACCTCTTGATCAATAAATGTTTCTTTTACACTTACGGGTT
>JAGCCY010000262.1 GCA_017651385.1 Lachnospiraceae bacterium | reverse complement strand
TCTGAATATATCGGACAGGAAAAGGTTAAAGAGATAATGAAGGTCTATATAGAGGCAGCCAAAAACAGGGGTGAAGCTTTGGACCATGTTCTTTTGTACGGACCTCCCGGACTTGGTAAAACAACACTTGCTCAGATCATTGCAAATGAGATGGGTGTCAATATCAGGATCACTTCCGGTCCCGCAATAGAAAAGCCGGGCGACATGGCGGCCATATTAAGCGGGCTTAAAGAAGGAGACCTTCTTTTTATCGACGAGATACACAGGCTCAATAAGCAGATCGAAGAAGTTCTTTATCCGGCAATGGAAGATTATTCGATCGATATAATGATAGGAAAGGGGCCTTCTTCCAAATCGATAAGGCTTGAACTTCCGAGGTTTACCCTCGTGGGAGCCACCACAAGAGCCGGCCTTTTATCCGCTCCGTTAAGAGACAGGTTCGGAGTCGTAGAGAAGCTTGAGTTTTATTCGGTCGAGGAACTGTCTACGATCATAAGACATTCGGCAAAGCTTTTAAATGTTTCGATCGACTCTGACGGTGCGACTGAACTTGCGAGAAGAAGCCGCGGTACGCCGAGACTTGCAAATAGGATGCTAAAGCGTGTAAGGGACTTTGCCGAGGTCAGATTCGACGGTGTCATAACCGGCGATGTTGCCAGGACAGCACTCGATCTTCTTGATGTCGACAAGATGGGACTCGATCATATAGACAGAAATATCCTCACAACGATGATCGAACTTTATAAAGGAGGACCGGTCGGACTTGATACCCTGGCGGCCACCATCGGAGAGGACTCCGGTACCATTGAAGAGGTGTATGAACCTTATCTTATAAAGAACGGATTCATGGTCAGGACACCGCGGGGCAGACAGGTTACCGAGCTTGCATACCGTCATTTGGGTATTGAAATAAACGCCTGATTTTATTATAATTTAATAGATATTTCGTTTAGATTCTTTTGGGAGGTTTGTCGGTATGGCATCCAAGAATGATACCGAAGTAATCATCGGGGGTAAGGTATTAAGGTTAAGCGGATACGAGAGCGAAGAGTATCTTCAGAGAGTCGCCGCTTATATAAACGGGAAGGTTACGGAATATAACAGGGTAGAAAGTTTTCATCGTGCGCCCACCGAGACGCAAAATGTTCTTTTGCAATTAAATATTGCAGATGATTATTTTAAAGCCAAAAAGCAGATTTCGCTTCTTGAAGAAGAGATCCGAACAAAAGAAAAAGAACTGTATGATCTGAAGCATGAGCTTATTGCTTCGCAGATTAAGCTCGAAAACAGCGAAAAGAACAGTAAGAACCTTAAGAATGAGCTGGATGAGAGCAACAAGAAACTTATCCGTCTGGAAACGGAACTGAAACTGGGTTAAGAATATTAAGGAAAAGGACTGTTTGATACAGTCCTTTTTTTACACGGTATGGAAAATGATCGCGCTTACAAATCAAGACCTGAGATATTGGCTCCCGCGGGAAACTACGAGGGCTTTTTGGCGTGCATAAATGCGGGCGCGGATGCGGTGTATTTTGGAGGAAATAAATTCGGAGCAAGAGCTTTTGCCGACAACTTTTCCGATGAAGAGATCGTAAAGGCTATCAAATATGCTCATATTTTCGGCGTTAAGGTTTATCTGACCGTCAATACGCTTATCAAAGAAAGAGAATTTGATAAAGTATACGATTATATAAAGCCGTTTGCCGATGCTGGTCTTGACGCATGCATCATTCAGGATATAGGACTTATTGGCAGGTTTGGGGAATGGTTTCCCAATGTTGAGATCCATGTAAGTACCCAGGCTTTTTCGACAGGTATCAACTCTGTCAGATACTTTAAGGAACTTGGGGCCAAAAGAGTTGTCCCGGCCAGAGAGCTTTCCTTAAAGGAGATAAAATATATAAAGGATAACGTTGACATAGAGATCGAGTGCTTTGTGCACGGAGCAATGTGTTATTGTTATTCGGGACAGTGCCTGTTTTCTTCAACCTACGGAAAAAGAAGCGGAAACCGCGGAAGATGTGCTGGACCCTGCAGATTGTCATACACGCCCTTGATAGACGGGAAAGTTATGGATGAGGCATATGTGCTTTCAATGAAAGATTTGTGCACGTTACCTTTGCTTGACAGGTTTATTGATGCAAAGATCGACTCGTTTAAGATCGAAGGCAGGATGAAAAGCCCCGAATATTCTGCATTTACGACCGATCTTTATAAGCGTTATACGGATATGTATATAGATACGGGAAAGCTGATCATAAGTAAAGGAGATAGCGATGCTCTTAGGCATATGTATATGCGTTCTTTTACCGGAACGGGATATGCGGATATCAAAAACTCACGCGATATGCTTACGCTTGAAAGCCCGGCGTATTCGGGAAACGACGATGATCTTATAAAATCGGTTAGAGAGAGATTCATATCAAAGAACAGAAAACTTAAGATCGCAGGGTATTTTTATGCGCATAAGGACAATGATATATCGCTTACATTAAGTTATGAGGATAAAAGCGTTACGGTAAGCGGATCCTTACCCGAAAAAGCCGTAAAGACCGCAACCGATGAAGCAAGTGTCAAAAAACAGCTGTCCAAGCTTAACGATACGCCTTTTGAGTGGGACGAGCTCACCGTTGACATCGATGACGATATATTTATGCCCGTATCGGG
>JAGCCY010000261.1 GCA_017651385.1 Lachnospiraceae bacterium | reverse complement strand
CAAAAGAGAAGCGTGATATTGCCGCAAAGGAATACAATATTCCCGGTGAGCGAACATTTGCCGATGTAAAGGATTTCTTTGCACAGGGAAAGATAGCGGATGCGATCATTCTGGCCACTATGGACAGAGACCATTATAAGCAGGCTATGGATGCGATGGATCTTGGTTATGACATCCTTCTTGAAAAGCCGATCTCTCCGGATATTCAGGAATGTATCGATTTCAGGAACAAGGCCAGGGAAAAGGGAGTTACCATCGTTGTATGTCATGTGCTCAGGTACACAAGGTTTTTCTCAACGATCAAACAGATCATCGATTCCGGTGAGCTTGGAAGGGTAATAACGATCCAGCATGCCGAGAACGTGGGTAATTTCCATATAGCACATTCGTTTGTGCGCGGAAACTGGCGCAATTCGGATCTTTCAAGCCCCATCATCATGCAGAAATCATGTCATGATATGGATATCCTTCTCTGGCTTGTGGGAAGCAACTGCAAGAGGATCTCTTCGTTCGGCAACCTTTCATATTTCAAAGAAGAGAATGCTCCGATAGGTTCAACGGACCGCTGCCTTACATGTCCGTGCGCACCGAACTGCAGATTCGACGGAAAGAAAGCATATCTTCCGATCAAAGGCGACTGGCCGGCACTCGTGCTTACAGAAGATCAGTCGGAAGAGGGTATCTTAAAGGCTTTAAAAGAAGGACCTTACGGAAGATGCGTATTCCGCTGCGACAATAACGTATGCGACAACCAGGTTACAAGCATCGAATTTGAAAACGGAGTTACCGCAACATTCCACTTAAGCGGTCTTACGAACAAGATGCATCGTACCATCAAGGTTATGTGCGAAAACGGTGATATCATCGGCGACGATTCCGAAGATTTTATCACGGTTACAAAATATTCTCCCAATTATCTCTATGAAGGAGAAGTCAAAAAGATACCGATCAACAACGAAGAAGGCTTCCACGGCGGCGGAGATTACCGTCTTACAATGGATTTCCTTGAAGCTATCGGCAATAAAGAAAATAGGACCGAGAGCAGATCTAGTATCGAACGTTCCGTTGAGAGCCATCTGATGGCCTATGCGGCAGAACAGTCCCGTATTACGGGTACGGTGTTCAATATGGATAAATTTAGAGAAAACTGACAGGATAAGGATTAAGACATGACTCGTGAGGAACTTTGCGAAAAAAAGAACGAAGCGCTTGAGTCTTTCAAGACGGAAGGCAGTTGTACATACTGCGAAAAATACGGTAACGGCCACATCAATGACACTTTTCTGGTAAAGTGCGATAAAGACGGCGCCGAAATACGTTATATTCTTCAGCGTATGAACCGCGAGGTATTTAAAGAGCCCGAACTTTTGATGAAAAACATTGAGCAGGTAACGGACTTCTTAAAGGAAAAGATAAAAGAACGCGGCGGGGACCCCAAAAGGGAGACCTTAAACCTTGTATACACAAAAGACGGAAAGTCATACGTAAAGGATTCGATCGGAAGCTACTGGCGCATGTATGAGTTTATTACCGATGCGGTATCGCTTGAACAGGTCAGAAATGCCGATGATTTTTACCAGAGTGCGGTAACATTCGGAAAGTTCCAGGGTCTCATGTCCTCGTTTGACGCGACCAAGCTTATCGAAACGATCCCCGATTTCCACAATACCCCTAAAAGGTATAAGGCTTTTGAAAAGGCCGTGGAAGAGGATATATGCCACCGTGCGGAATCGGCTAAAGAAGAGATCGAATTTTTCAAGGCACACAAGGAAGATATGGAATACTGCGCAAATGCTTTAAAGGAAGGAAAGATACCTTTAAGGGTTACGCACAACGATACAAAGCTTAACAATATAATGCTCGATAAGGAAACGGGCAAAGGGCTTTGTGTAATAGACCTTGATACGGTCATGCCGGGACTTTCGATATTCGACTTCGGCGACTCGATCCGTTTCGGAGCCAACACGGCAGCGGAAGACGAAAAGGATCTTTCAAAAGTTTCTTTGTCGCTCGATCTTTTTGATATCTATGCAAAGGGTTATATCGAGGGAAGCGGCGGATCGCTTACGGAAAACGAGATAAGACTGATGCCGTACGGAGCAAAGACCATGACGCTTGAGTGCGGTATGAGATTCTTAACGGATTATCTTGAGGGTGATACCTATTTTATGGTACACAGGGAAGGTCATAATCTTGACCGTGCCCGCACCCAGATAGAACTTGTCAAAGATATGGAAAGAAAATGGGATAAGATAAAAGCGGTTATAGAAAAAGATCTGTGAGCCTAAGCTCACAGATCTTTTTTGTCATTTAAAGTATCTTTTTCTTCTTGAATATGAATATACTTCCGATAACGATGAATATGCATATCACAAACAGGATGGGATATGCGTATCTGTACTCAAGTTCGGGCATGTATTTAAAGTTCATTCCGTACCAGCCCACGATAAGGGTAAGCGGCATGAATATAGCGGATACTACCGCTAAGAATGCGAGAGTCCTGTTCTGCCGCTCGTCGGTCTTGGTCTGGCAGTATTCTCTTAACTGAACGGTAAATTCCACAAGCGTTATGACTCTTTCGTAAAGCCTTTGTATACGCTGGTTTACAAGGTGGAAGTATCTGTCATTCTTTGCCTTAAAGAAATGATTTTCGTTCTCTTCAAATTCCTGGCATACATCTATAAGTTCAAGATAGTGGATCTTAAAGTCTCTTAAGGAGTTTCTTATATCCGCGAGGTTTTTAAGGATATTTTCCGTTTTGCCGTTAAATATCTGCTTTTCGATCTCGTCAAGCGAATTGTCGAAGCTGCTTAAGATGTTGGCGTCATTGCAGATGATCTGTTCGAGAAAGTCGTATAAGAATCTTTCAAGACACGGATTTACAAGCTTTTTGGTCAGCGCGATCTTTTCGATCAATTCACAGGACAGACCCTCGTCGTCGATAAAAATGATACCTTTTTCATCGAGTGTAAAAGCAAAGTCTTTGGGCTTTCCGGATAAGTTCTGTCTGTCTATAACGTGGAATCTTCCGGTTATGGAGTCGTAGTTGACTGCTGCGCGCGTACTGGTTATGGAAGAAAGCCCTATCTCCAATTCGATACCGAGATCGAAATCGGCCTTGTTCTTTGTCCATTCTTCTTCGGACAGGATCACAACATACTGAAAATCAAGGTTTTTAAAGGTTTTTACCGATACTTCTTCAAGTTTTTCACCAATCTTATAACAACGCATATTTCTTTCCTCTTGGGTAAAATGATCTATAAAGATATCTTACATACGGAATATCATTTTTACAACGAATATTTGGAATCTGATAAAAAATATATGCATCCAAAACGCGTAAAGGCTTATTTTGTGGTATTATATTTGCATGTTCAAAAGAAAGTTATTATCGGTATTATTGATATCCATACTTGTTCTTTCGGGGTGCGGGCAGACTGTATACGCACCTTCTTTTGGCGCCGACGAGTCCAAGAAGCTTGTGGTGTATACTGCCCACAAGGAGGAGATATACGGCCCGATCATAAGGGAATTTGAGGACAGAACGGGTATAATGGTCGATGTCGTGACAGGCGGTACGAACGAGCTTTTAAGTATGATATCCGAGGAGTCCGATTCCCCGAAATGTGATGTGATGTTTGGCGGCGGTGTGGACTCGCTTTCCGCGTATACCGATCTCTTTTACGGATATGAATGCAGCGTTTCCGATAAACTTTTTGGCGATTACAGGCAAAAAGACGATAAATATACCGTTTTTTCGACTTTCCCCATAGTATTTATTTATAATCAAAAACTTGTCTATTCGGCAGGTACGCCGCGCACCTGGCACGAACTTCTTAACAATCACTGGGCGGGGCAGATCGCCTTTGCCGATCCTTCAAAGTCGGGAAGCGCATATACGTCACTTTGTACGCTTATAGAGATCACGGGCGATAAATACGACCGTGACGAGGCGATAAGGCTGTTTGCAAAGAATCTAAAGGGTGAGTTAAGCTCGGGATCTTCGAAGGCTGTTGAGGAAGTTGTCTCGGGAAGCAAGCTTATCGGCATCACCACGGAGGATATAGCAAAGAAATACATAATGCAGGGTGCACAGATAGGCATAGTGTATCCCGAAGACGGCACAAGCGTTCTTCCGGACGGGACGGCGATAGTAAACGGCGCCCCGCATAAAGACAATGCGATACTGTTTCTTGAATTTACCGTAAGCGACGATGTTCAGAACCTTTTGCAGGATTATTGTTACAGACATTCCGTAAGAAAAGACATAAACGTAAAAAGCAATGTCTCGGCTATCGAATACGATATCTTATGGGCCGAAGAGAACCGAAAAGAGATAATAGAAAGACTTAACGAAACGATCGGAGGAGAAAAATGATAAAAAAATCCTTCAAGCGTGAACTTTTGTTTTCTTTTATCGTAGTAGGTCTGATACCGCTCATATTATCGGGTCTTTTGCTCATATTTGTATTTGATCTGCAAAACCGTGCGGAGAACTTAAAAGACGCAAATCTTGCCCTTGAAAAGACAAGGTCGGTGATCACCGAATGCCTTTCAAAGACGGATGATGTGATGCAGGCGATCGCCGATACCAAAAATATAAAAGACGGCATAGACGAGACAGACAGGTGGGAGAGAAACAAGGTATACAAAACCCTTTACGAGACCACCGCAGGGCTTCGAAGCAGTGCATATTTTAAGATATATGATGCCGAAGGAACATGTAAGTATTCAACCGACGAGACCTCGGAAAACGGAAAGCTTCCCACATACTGGGGAGTGCTTCG
The DNA here is from genome assembly GCA_017651385.1 of Lachnospiraceae bacterium. GTDB lineage: Bacteria > Bacillota > Clostridia > Lachnospirales > Lachnospiraceae > UBA1258. The sequence continues at coordinate 5,699 of JAGCCY010000261.1, read as the reverse complement.
TGAGGCAAAGATCCATTCCGATAAGACGGTTGTGTTAAAAGGTTCGGATTATCTAAACGATGACGCGACTTTAGAACTTGCCAGAGGAATATTTAACGACGAAGACGAATGCTTAGGTTATGTGGTCGCCGAGATCACAAGAGAACAGCTTGAACAGATCCTTTCTGTAAGCTTTGATTTTTCAAGCGGTCTTTCGGTCTTGGACAGCCATTTTGACGAAGTCTACGCTTCGACGGCGGCTCAGGGCGTCCATATGAGCGAGCTTGTGCGAGAGAGGATATTTAACGGCGAAGCGCTTTCGCAAAGAGGCGACAGGCTTTTTATCGTGATCGAGGAGCTTGATGAATACGGACTTTATATCGTGGCCGGCAGAAACAATATCTTTACCGCTGATTTTAAGAAGTCGCTGCTTTTGGTGATCGTGGTGCTTGCCGCAGTCAGTGCGCTCATATGTATATTTGTGGCGCGTATCGTGAGCAAGAATCTCACAAAGCCCGTCGATAATCTTGTAAATGCCATGAACAGCACAAAGGGCGGAAATCTTGATGTAAACTTAAGCTCAAAGAGGGAAGATGAGTTCGGCCTTCTTTCGGATACCTTCGATGAGATGACAAAGGAGCTTAAATCCTATATGGAGCTTCAGGTCAAACAGCAGAAGGAGCTCAACGAGGCCAATCTTGAGATGATGCAGGCCCAGCTTAACCCGCATTTTCTTTATAATACGTTAGATACGATGAAATGGGTGGCAAAGGCCAACAAGGTTCCGGTAATAGCGGATCTTTCTTCGGATCTTGCGTCGATACTCAGGACAGCCATTTCCGGCGGAACATTCATAAAGCTGTCCGAAGAGCTTAAGCTTGTGGACGCATATGTAAATATCCAGAAGATCAGGTTTTCCGATAAGTTTGATTATGATGTTGAGGTTCCGATGGAACTTGAAGACATGATAGTGCCCAAACTTATAATCCAGCCGATAGTCGAAAATTCGATAATACACGGCTTCAGGGACAGAGCTTCCGGGCAGATATTCGTAAATATATATGAAGAAGACGGTGTTTTGAACATCGAGGTCACGGATGACGGAAACGGTATGACCGATGAGCAGCTTATGATCATCAATGCGGGCGAGCCGCTTGAGGATAAGGACGGAAAGAAAAAACACATCGGTATATATAATGTATCAACGATCCTTAAGTTAAATTACGGAAAGGAATACGGCCTTAGGGCGGAAGCGGTAAGCGATGGAGGCACCAAGACCACCATACGCATACCTGCTGAAAGGGAGAGGAATGTATAAGATAGTTATTGTGGATGACGAAGCGTTAGTTCGGCGCGGGGTCGTATTGGAAACGGACTGGAATTCCATAGGTGCCGCCGTAGTGGGCGAAGCGGAAAACGGCGAAGAGGGCTTAAAGCTTATCGAAAAGCTGAAGCCGGATCTTGTGATATCGGATATACGTATGCCCGGCATGGACGGCCTTGATATGCTCAAAGCCTTAAGGATCGAAGGCAACGAGGTTCCCGTGATCTTACTTACCGCTTACAGCGATTTTTCGTATGCACAGAGGGCGGTAAAATACGGAGCGATGGATTACCTTTTAAAGCCATACACCGACGGCGAGCTTGAGGAAGCGGTAAAGAAGCTCATCGAGAAGTTTGACAGTAAAAAGGAAAGCGCGGAAAAACAGCATTCCGACGATATCCTGCCCGAGGAAGCATACAGGGAAAGCGGAAAGAGCAAATATATAAATGAAGCACTTGATTATATAGCCGAACATTTCTCCGATCAGGATCTCGGGGTCAAAAAGATCGCGGATCATATAGGCCTAAGCGAAGGGCATCTTTCGCATACGTTCAAAAAGGAGACGGATTATACGGTAAACGCTTATATCACAAGATTCAGGATAAGAGCCGCCATGAGACTTTTAAAAGACTGCAGGCACAAGGTCTACGAGGTGGCAGAAACGGTGGGATACAAGGACCTTACATATTTTTCTTCGACCTTTAAAAAGCTTGTGGGATTAAGCCCTTCCGAGTATCAGGACAGAAGCTGATCACTTGTTAAAATACACAAACAAACCGGCATTTTGCATTTTTTAATGTGCAACATGTCGGTTTTTTTAAACAAATAACAGTTTTGTCCAGTTCTAAAATTTTTACCCGATTTTTATAATCAAACCATGGATGTGAAAAACACATCAGGGCAACCAAACATTACAGGAGGGTAAAAATGAAAAAGAAAATTGTAGCAATGCTCATGGCAGCAACTCTTTCGGTAGCAATGCTCGCAGGATGCGGCGATTCCGCACCGGCAGCTCCGGCTTCGACAGATACGACACCCAAGACAGAGGTAACTTCCACAACGGAAACGGTCAATGTGGCCGATGTTCCCGAGGAAAACCTCACAGAGACACAGAAGATAATCAAAGAAGCACAGGGCATGAGCCTTGAAGAACTTGCCAACAAGGCAATAGAAGAGTCCAACGGAAAGACATTCTACGGCGTTGGTAACTCAAGCCGTGGTAAGTCCGCACTTCCTTTATTTATCGAGTATTTACAGTCCATCAATCCTTCATACACAATGGAGTTTGAATGGCAGCAGCCCAAGAACAACAAGATCTTTGAACAGCTTTCGGCTGATTCTTTAAAGGATTCCGGAACATTCGCAATGACCCTTATCCAGGACGGTAACCAGATCGAATCCAAGATGGTACAGACCGGTATCCTTGATACATTTATCCCCAAGGAGTGGGCAGAGGCAAACAACACTACAGCAGATGCTTACAAGGGATATCTTCCTCTTCAGACACTTAACAAAGTATTCATGTATAACTGCACAGGCGACAAGGTTTACACAAACTGCTGGGATTTCGTGGATGAAAACATTCATGCGCTTTACATGGATATCGATTCCGAGATCGTAGGAAAGAACTTCCTTTACATGCTTACCGAAGATAAGTACGCAGCAATGCTCAAGGACGCTTTCGATGCACTTGATGCAGACAGACAGGCATACTTCAAGACCACTATCGATGCTATGGCATCAGACGCTTCGGATCTCGGCCTTGGCGAGAACGGCAAATACGCTCTTGCATGGATAAAGCTCTGGGTTGAAAGCTACAACGCACAGACAGACGACGGTCCTATCTGCAACACACTTGTTACGGATTCCGCAACAGACCAGGCAGGTCTTTTGGTATACTCAAAGCTTCGTTCCGTAGAGGAATCAGCAGGCGTTTCGGTCAATAACATTAAGGTAGCAGCTTATCAGGACGGTTATAAGGGTATCGGCGGTTACGGTTACTGCCATTATCTCTTCGTAACAGACAACAGTCCTCTTCCCTGGACAGCATGTGCATTCATAGCATACATGACCTGTACAGAAGACGGTTTCAGCGCATGGGGCAAGGACATGGGCGGTTACTCATCCAATCCTACCGTTGCCGAAGCGATCGAAAACACATACGCTCATTCAAAGGGCGGCTGCGATGAAAGCGGCAATGTCGTATACGATGCAAAGAACGACAGAGGATATGACTGGTGGACCACAAACGGCGAACTCGTTTTGGAAGATCCCGAATATTGCGCATCGGTTTCTTTCACCGTAGGAAGCTGGATAGAATTACTTACAAAGTACAGCGAATCAGCTGAATAAACAAAAATACGGTTCGGGGGCTCCGGCCCCCGAATTTATGGGAGACAATTATGGTGCAGACTAAGGCAAGCACCGTGAAGGTGCTTTTTAACAAAATAAAAACCTTCTTCTCTAAGCCGCAAAACGTAATATTGCTTCTTTTCGGTATTGTGCTTACCTTTTCGACTATAGCGCCCATAGTAGCTATTGTTGAGGATACGTTTAAGATACATCCGGGCACGATAGATGCATATCTGACAAAAAGAGCGGAAGGACACTCGATAGTCAATTACACGGACCTTTTCACAAGCAAGCTTGCGAAGGGCAATCTTTGGACACCGCTTTTCAACACCGTAAAGCTCGCTGTCCTTACATGTGCGATCTCGATCATATTCGGCGGTCTTGTGGCATTCCTTGTTACGAGAACGGATATGAAATACAGAAAATACATAAGTTCCATCTTTATTTTCCCTTACATCATGCCTCAGTGGACTCTGGCTGTTGTATGGCAGAACTTATTTAACTCAAATGCGATAACCGGTACATCAAACGGACTGCTCGCTTCGCTTTTTAACATCACGATGCCGAAATGGTGGTGTCTGGGGCTTTTCCCCTGTGCGGTGGTCTTGGGACTTCACTACGCACCGTTTGCTTACATCATGATAGGCGGCATATTCAGGAATATGGACGCCAACCTCGAAGAGGCGGCAACGATCCTTGATACACCGAAACACAAGATAATGTTCAAGGTTACGCTTCCGATGATCAAACCTGCGATCTTATCTACGATCCTTCTGGTATTCGGAAGTGCGATGGGTTCTTACCCCGTACCTCATTATCTGGGTCTTACGACACTGTCCACAAAGTATGTTTCGTTAAACTCAAAGTACACGGGCGAGGCAAGTATCTTAGCCATCATCATGATGATATTCGGAATACTTATCCTCGGTATGAACCAGATGAGTTTGAAGAGCCGTAAAAGCTACACGACGGTTACCGGTAAATCGGGTCAGATCTCAAAGATCGGTCTTGGTAAGGTCGGAAAGTATGTAATAGCGATAGTGCTTATCGTCATCACGTTCTTTACAAGTATCTACCCGATAGTTTCTTTTGCGATAGAGACATTCTTACCTAACCCCGGCGATTACAGCTTCCTGTATTCAAGGGACTTAAGCATGCTCACCACAAAGTGGTGGACTTCAAAGAGCAACAACGACAGTGCGATGTTCGGACAGCAGGGAATACTGTTCAACAAGACCATCTGGCACGCATTCAAAGGAACGATGCTCGTAGCCGTTGTATGTGCGCTTACGGCAGGTACGATAGGAACACTTATCGGTTATGCGGTATCAAAGAACCGAAGGAACAAGTGGGCAAACTTTGTAAACAATATGGCATTTTTGCCTTATCTTATGCCTTCACTTGCGGTCGGCGCTGCGTTCTTTATCCTGTTTTCGAATGAAAAGATCAACCTTTTCAATACATATGCACTTTTGATCATCGTTGGAACCGTAAAATACATACCGTTTGCAAGCCGAAGCGCACTTAACTCGATGCTTCAGCTAAGCGGTGAGATAGAAGAGGCGGCGATCATCCAGGATCTTCCCTGGATAAAGAGAATGACGCATATCATAATCCCGATACAGAAGTCATCGATCATAAGCGGTTTCATGCTTCCTTTCATGACCTGCTTAAGAGAGTTATCACTGTTCTTACTTCTTTGTACGCAGGGCTTCATACTCTCGACAACACTTGATTACTTCGACGAAATGGGACTTTACGCTTTCTCGAGTGCGATCAACTTAATACTTATAATCACGATACTTATATTCAACACACTTATAAATAAACTTACGGGAGCAAGCCTTGATGAAGGAATCGGCGGCTGATACGGAAAGGAAGGAAAGAAAATATGCCTGAAATCAAATTAACGGATGTTACAAAACGATGGGATAAATTCTATGCCGTAGATCACCTCGATCTCGACATCGAAGACAATGCTTTTATAACACTGCTCGGTCCGTCCGGATGCGGCAAGACCACAACGCTTCGTATGATCGCGGGT
>JAGCCY010000260.1 GCA_017651385.1 Lachnospiraceae bacterium | reverse complement strand
TTTAAACAAGCTTGAAGCGGAAGGAAAGGCTTTTGTGTACCGCCCCGAAGGCGTTACGCTAACCAACAAAGAGTCCGATCCCGATGTTCTTTTAAAGTATTACGATGTCGGTTACAAATATGCGGACTCCAGATACGATGAGCTGATGGAATTTCTTGATAAATAAAAGGCTTAAAGAAGGATTACAATGGGAAAAGTACGTTTTCTTTTTGCATTATTGGCAGCTAAGATGTACATACCCGTAATGAGGCTTACGGGGCACAACGCCACCAATTACCCCGGGCAGATTGCTATTAATATCTGTCCGGATTTTTTGAAATACATAGGAAAGCCTGAGCGTATCATTTCCGTTACCGGTACGAACGGAAAGACAACGGTCAACAACATGATAGTCGATATCTTCGAAGCATCGGGCAAGAAGGTTCTTGACAACCGTGCGGGTTCAAATACGAGAACCGGTCTTACCACGGCTCTTATAAAGGGTGCAAAGCTTTCGGGTAAGGCAAAGTTCGATACGGCTGTCTTTGAGACGGATGAGAGAAGTTCGTTAAGGATATTCCCCTGGATAAAGCCCGAGTTTATACTGGTCACGAATCTTTTCAGGGATTCGATCATGCGTAACGGACACCCTGAGTTTATAGGCGGTCTTCTTACCGAATATATCCCCAAAGAATCAAAACTTATATTAAACGGAGACGATCTTATATCGTGCGGTATCGCACCCGACAATAAGAGAGTTTATTTCGGTATCGATAAGCTCGACACCGATGTTACGGAATGTATCAATCTTATAAACGATATCCGTATCTGTCCGAAGTGTTCGGGCAAGCTTAAATACGACTATCTAAGATATCACCATATCGGCAGGGCGCACTGCGAAGACTGCGGTTTTTCTTCGCCGGAGTACGATTATCACGGTTTTGATATCGATAAGGAAAAACAGACTGTCACGATAGCCGATAAAAACGGCAGCGGTGTATACGACTTTGTAAATGACAGTATCTTCAATATCTACAACATGGTATCGATAGTGGCACTGTTTCGTGAAATGGGCTACAGCCATGAAGATCTTGTTAAGTATATGCGTCACGCGAAGGTCGTGGAGTCCAGATACAAGCTTGTCGAAGAAAACGGCGTTAAGATCATCACGCAGCTTGCCAAGGAAAAGAACGCGCTCGCGATCTCGAGAGCTTTTGATTATGTAAGAGAGCTTCCCGGAGAAAAGACCGTCCTTCTTATGATGAACTGTCTTTACGATGAGCAGCACTGGTCGGAAAATACATGCTGGATGTATGATTGTGATTTTGAATTCTTAAATGATGAAAATGTCAAAGAGATAGTGGTATCGGGCCCCAGAGCCAGAGATTACCGCTTAAGACTTTTGTTCGCGGGTGTGGACGATTCAAAGATCCGTGTATGTATGGACGAACTTGAAGGAGCCCGTGAGATAGATATGCACAAAGGCGATACGGTGTGCGTATTCCATGGGGTTGATTCTTTTGACATTACACAGGATGTCCGCAAGATCCTTGTTGAGCGGGCAGGAAAGCTTTAGGCGGCAGTATGAAAGTTGAAGTTTTGTACCCGGAAGTATGTAACCTTTACGGGGATCTTATGAATATTGAATATTTGAAGCGCTCGGCCGGTGATATCGAGATCATCGATACCTCGCTTAAGTCGGTTCCGTATTTTGCCGGACATGACGATGTTTCGTTAATCTATATGGGCACTATGACGGAGAGATCGCAGGAGCTTGTGCTTAAGGCACTTTCGCCGTACAAAGAACGCATCGTAAGCCTTATCGATGCGGGTCAGCTTTTCCGTATCACGGGCAATGCGCTTGAACTTTTCGGTGAATACATAGAGTGTGAGGACGGCAAAAAGATCGAATGCATGGGAATATTCAAAACACATGCGGTCAGAAATATGCTTGAAAGATATAATTCTCTTTATGTGGGAAAGTTTAAGGACATAGATATCGTAGGCTTTAAGAGCCAGTTCACTCACTCATACGGTGAGTTTGACGGCTTGTTCGAAACGGTCAGAGGCGACGGATTAAATCCCGGCACAAAGAGCGAAGGTATCCTTAAGAATAACTTTTTCGGAACCTATATAATAGGTCCGCTTCTTATCTTAAATCCGCCCTTTACGAAGTTTATCCTTGAACTTATGGGAGTAAAGGGTGCGACGGTCGCTTACGAGGAAGCTGCAATGGATGTATATACGCACCGCTTTGAAGAATTCATGCAGCCGACAAGAGGCCTTACATATTGATCACGAAATAACGGATTCCACTATCAATAAGATTCCCGAGGACATGGATATGGTCACATAATCGTGTTCGCGGGAATTTCCGTATCCTAAGGGGAAGATATTTGTAAGAGTGGCGTTCTTTAGATTGTATTTGGCACCGTCTATCGAAAGATCCTTACATTCGTCGGAAAGCGAGAAAAGAGAGATGGAATATCCGTCCCTTTCTTTTACCCTTGTTTTTCCGCCCGTAAAAGTGCGCATATATTCGTTTTCGGACATGATCTCACAGAGCGCACCGTGACTTGCGGCATAGGCCATACTCTGTATATTGGCGATAGTGTGATCCATGCGTCCGCCCAATGCACTGCAGATGACTATCCTGTCGCAGCCTTCGTTCAATGCATATTTAACGGCAAGCATTGTGTCCGTATCATCCTTTTCAATGGGATATCTTAAGACTTTGATATCGGGATCGATGACCCCGGTAAAAGAATCAAAATCGCCTATGACAACATCGGGAGTAAGCCTCATATTCTTGGCATATCCGTAACCCTTGTCACAGGCAATCAAGATATCATATTTAAGATCAAGGTCCGGAGAGGAAAAATCCCCTCCGGAAACTATTAATGCTGTTTTCATAAAAAGCCGGAATTCCGATCAGTTATTCTCGTTATTACTCTCAAGAAGGAGTTTCTGGGTCTGGGGAACCTTTAAGAGGATAACGGCACCGATCATCGTAAAGATAAGTTCGGGAAGCATGTATGCTCCGTTATACAGCAAGCTGTACAGATAGAAGGTATCCGGTGTGTAATTACCCCAAAGTGTATCCACTGACTTCCATATAATAATACCACTTAAGAAGTGCATAATAAAGCGTAAAAAGATCGAAAGTGCGATTCCCGCGATCTGTCCCGGAAATCCTTTTTTGCGGAAGATACCGGCGATTCCCAGAATGCTGTATGCCAGAAGATAATCAAGCAGGATACATGCGATGAGCATGACAGGAGTTAAGCCCCAGCCAAAGATACCGTCGATGATGCCCTGGAAAAACTGGATGAGCGAGAATGCAAAAGAAACTATGAAACCCGCTTTTAAACCTCTTTTTATCGAGAAAAGGGTTATGGGCAGCATCGAAAGCAATGTGATCGATCCGCCCCAGGGCAGTTTAAATACCCTGATGAAACTTAAGATTGTGGCAAGAGCCAGCATTATGGCGCCTTCCGCCATGATCTGTGTTTTTTGTTTTTGCATAAAAAAAGCCTCCTTTTAAGTGCTTAAAGGAGGAGCATAAAGACGCGGAATATCGGTCTTTTTCTGATTGCTTCCTTACGCCGGTATTATCCGGTTCAAGTAGTGAGGGTATAGTCTTAAAGACAGTCTCAGCAATGGCTCCCCTAGCGCTTTATGAAATTTTAATAAGCGTAATGCATGAAATCGCTCGTGTCAAGTGGTATGAACAAAACTTTTGTGATAGAATATCGAAGTATATTTATTATGGAGAAGAAAAGATGTATCAATATATTTTATTTGATCTTGACGGAACTTTAAGCGATCCGAAAGTCGGGATATGTACCTCGGTACAGTATGCTCTTTCCAAAATGGGCATAGAAGAACCCGACATAGATAAGCTTGAGCCGTTTATCGGTCCGCCGCTTCGTGACAGATTTAAGGAATATTACAATATGTCCGATGAAGAGGCCGAAAAGGCGATAGCATTTTACCGCGAGCGTTTTTCGACCGTCGGCAAGTTTGAAAACGAGATCTATCCCGGTATTCCCGAACTCCTTCGCGATCTTAAGAAAAAAGGAAGGACTGTTGCGATAGCATCGAGCAAGCCCACGGTATTTGTGGAAGACATCTTAAAGCATTTTGAGATCCGTGATTACTTTGACATCGTGGTAGGCTCGGAACTTGACGGTTCAAGGGACAAAAAGGAAGATATCTTAAACGAAGTCTTAAGACAGATGTTTCCCGATAGTGAACCCGAA
>JAGCCY010000259.1 GCA_017651385.1 Lachnospiraceae bacterium | reverse complement strand
TGTCTTCAAGGCTTCTCACGCCCGTCTCGGGATCTTCCTCCGAATATAATGATATATAATTGTTGAGCGGAGTGTGCTTCTTCCTGCCGGAAGCGGTCACCGCCGTATATACCTGTCTTGAGATACAAAGATCCGCAAAAGTATAAAAGCTTGCATCCCGTCCGGCATCATAATCCCTTATTGCCTTAAAAAGGCCTATCATGCCTTCCTGGATAAGATCCTCGGGCTCAGCACCCAGTATATACATTGATTTTGCTTTGCTTTTGACAAGATTCTTATACTTATCAAGTATATGATCCTGGATCTTTTCTTCACCCTCACGAAGTCTGATTATAAGCTCTTCGTCGGATACGCCCTCATAATCATTTAAGGCGCTGTCTGACAATTTCATACGCAAGTACCCCACATGCCACTGACGCGTTTAAGGAATCTATATCGCCTTTCATAGGGATCGAAGCTATGTAATCGCATTTCTCCTTAACAAGTCTTCCGACCCCTTCGCCTTCGCTTCCGATCACAAGTCCTATCGGACCCTTCAGATTTAAGTTATACATGACCTCGCCGTCCATATCGGCACAGACAAACCAAAGGCCTCTCTTTTTGAGTTCTTCGATCGTCTTGCTTAAATTTGTGACCTTTACGACCGGAGTATAATTAAGCGCACCCGCGGAAGTCCTTGCCACTGTTGCGGTAAGCCCCACCGCACGGTTCTTCGGTATGATAACGCCGTGGGCACCCGCAAGATTTGCCGTTCTTATTATGGCTCCGAGATTATGCGGATCTTCGATATTGTCAAGGATGATCACAAACGGATCTTCACCCTTCTCTTCCGCTTTTTTAAATATGTCTTCAAGCTCGGAGTATTCATAAGCCGCCATTACGGCTATAACACCCTGATGCTTGCCTGTTTCCGACATCTGATCGAGGCGTTCTTTTTCAACATATTTGATCTGTGTATCCTGCTTGCGCGCCTCGCGTTTTATGGTCATTATAGGGCCATCCTGACAGCCGTCCAATATAAAAAGGCGGTCAATCGTCTTGCCGCTTCTGAATGCCTCTATGACCGCATTTCTGCCTTCTATCTTAAATTCATTAACTTCCATTATCACTCCTTGAGAAGCCCGAGTTCTTTAAATCCAAGTTTACATAACTCTAAAATCCTCTCATTCTTTTTTGAAAGAAAAAGAAAACCTATAAGCGCTTCAAAGCCCGTGGCTTTATGATACTGTGTAAGACTTGCGTTCTTGGCCGAGGTCGCGGTCTTTGCGTTTTTGCCTCTTCTATACTGTTCAAGCTCTTCTTCGCTTAACTTATCCTCGAGGAAATCCGCGATCTTCGCCTGGGATACGGCGCTTACATACTTTACATTGTCTTTATGTATGGCATTGATACGACGGTTTCCGCCCGAAGTGACTATCGTCCTGGTCACCACTTCATATACCGCATCTCCGATGTATGCAAGCGTTATTGCCGCCACCTCTGCGGGCGGGATCGTATCAAGATCGAATTCTTTTATGAGACTTTGCAACAATTCACCGTTCAAATCGATTTCTTAAGCTCCTTTACTTCTGCTTCCAGCTCAAGGATCCTGTTTATGAGCTCGGTGTTGGACTGCTGGAGGGCCGTGATATCCTCTCTTATCGGGTCCGGAAGATCGATCTGGTCAAGACTTGCCTGGGGAAGATTCTCATCGCATCTTTTTACGACTCTTCCCGGAACACCGACAACGGTCGAGAACGGGGGAACCTCTTCAAGAACAACGCTTCCGGCACCGATCTTTGAATTGTCGCCGATCTTAAAAGAACCCAAAACCTTGGCACCGGCGGATACCATGACATTGTCGCCCAGCGTGGGGTGACGTTTTCCCTGCTCTTTACCGGTACCGCCCAAAGTCACGCCCTGATAGAGCGTACAGTTCTTTCCTATGATGGCGGTCTCGCCTATGATGACACCGCTTCCGTGATCGATAAAAAGACCTTCTCCTATCGTGGCGCCGGGATGGATCTCGATACCGGTCCTTCTGGCCGCACGCTGGGATATAAGTCTTGCGATGAAATAATGACCTTTAAGATAGGCCTTGTGAGCACGCCTGTAGCTTAACATCACCTTAAAACTCGGATACAGAAACACTTCAAGACTTGAATGTATCGCGGGGTCACGTTCTTTTATTATCTTTATCTCTTCTTTAAGCTGTTTTATAAAACCCATGATCTTCACATTCTCCGCAGTGCAGGATGCTTAAATAACAACAGAGCAAGGGCGTTAAACCCTCGCTCTATTTTACTTCATGTTATAAATCTTGGCAATCGGGTATTTAAGCGTTCTCTGTCGCTTTCTTTTCCTTAAGCTTGTTTAATATATCATCGTATGTGGGCTCATCAAGCTTATAGTGCTTTCTGTAAAGTATACATGCAATGAGCATTAAGATGCACGGGATTACCGTCATCGAGATCAAAAGTCCTATCTTCTGGGCGTTGTCGACCGAATCCGTGACCGCCTTTATAAGCGTTGTCTTCTCTTCGGCACTGATGACTCCCTGGTTGGCCTGCGATTCATAATCGGAGATCCTGTTCGTGTAACTGGTCACGCGGGTGATCATATATGTTAAGTACGTGATTATAACGGTAAAAGAACTCGCCATCTTTGTAAGGAAAGGCCTCATGGACGTTATGATCGCTTCATCACGCGTACCCTTGTTAAGTTCGTTGTACTCAACGGTGTTGATAATGGATATCATCATGATGAGGTAAAGTCCGTACTGACCTAAGTTGGCAAGCATAAAACCTCCCGTGATGATCCAGAACTTGATCATCGTTGCCGGCATAAAGATACCGCAAAGAAGCTGGATAATATAACCGATCGTGGCGATAAAGCCCATGAACTTTACCAAAGGCTGCCTGTGGTACTTTTTGGAAAGCATCGGGTAAAGGATCATCAGGACCGCTGTGGCTGCCATACCTACGGTATTGAAGGTCGAATAAAGTCCTCCTTCGTAGCCGAATTCAAAGTAGATGTAATTGGAGCCGGGACCGCCTAATACTATGCCGTTACCGATCTGCTGAAGCAGGAATATGAATGCGATCCACAAAAGCTGGTCGTTTCCGAATATCGTACCCACGATCTTTTTAAAGCTTACCTTGGGAGCGGGCGTATCCATATCCGAGCGGTTTTCTTTTACACCGAATATCGGGAAAAGGATAAACAAAGGACACAGGATCGCGATTATCAAAGCGATGCGTCCGTATGCGGTCTTGGCGTTTCCGCCGAGTGCGAAGTTACCCGTTGTAAGCACCGGGATAAGCACCGATGCGAGTGTTCCGCCGATACCCGCAAAAAGAGTCGCACGCGAGGTTAAGCTGTTACGCATGTTGCCGTCCTGTGAAAGTGCGGGTACCATGCCCCAGTAAGAGATATCGTGCATCGTATAGGTGATCGAATATGAAAAATAGATCACGCCGAAGAATATGATAAAGTTCCAGCCGTCAAGGTTTGTGTTGAACACAAGATAGATGACAAGGCTTGTGGACAGAACTCCTATCAAAAGCCACGGCTTGAACTTACCGAAACGTCCTCTGGTACGTTCGATGATGTTACCCATTATCGGGTCGTTCAATGCATCAAATATCCTGGCTGCAACCATGATGGCCGTGACCGCGCCGAGCTGGGCTCCCGTAAGCTGCTTTGTGTAGAGGATAAACAAAAGCACATAGTTGGTAAACAGTGAATAGACCATGTCTCTTCCCACTGTACCAAGGGGGTAGAAAATAAGATTTCTTTTTTCCTGCTTCATAATAGTCTCCGTTTCTTTTGCTGGTTTATTTTTTTATTCTTTATCGATCCTTAGCTTCCATAAAATACATTCTTGAGTAGAAATCCTGGAAAAGCCTTGTCTCTCCGCCTATGCCGGTACCGCCGAAGGCCTGCGAGAGTTTGATGCCGGCATTGTTTAAGACTTGTCCGCTTATCGTGTAATCTTCTTTTTCACTGTCGAGCTTTATAAAGTGAGCAAGAGTGTTGTGGATTAGCGAATCCTTCTTTATGTGGATCGGCGCCATCTGGTTTATGAGGTCGCCGAAAAGCTTTATGTTGTATTTCTTTGCTATGTTGTAGACATGATATTCGGCATCGGGGTCAAGGCCCGCGGTCTTAAGCTTTAAGTAAAAATCGTTCGGCCTGCAGAGTTCTTTCCATATGATCGCGGCCGCACGTTTTTTGTCCTTTGAGACCACCATCCAGCTTTGATCGGAAAGCCTATAAAAATCTCCGCCAAAGAACACGTCGCGCCACTCCTTGTAAAGCGCTATCTGTTCTTTTACCAGTTCAAACTCAGCACCCGATATATCCGAAAGATTAAGCTCATAACCGAGTACCCCGAAAGCCGCTACGTTAAACCTTGTATCCATCGGAGTGTTCCTTAACGTCTGATGGTTGGGACAGGCCGATACATGGGATGTTATCGAAGACATCGGGTAGCCGTAGCTTAATCCCGTCTGAATCCTTGTGCGCTCTATCGCATCCGTATCGTCGCTTGCCCATATCTGCGGCATATATGAAAGTATTCCGAGATCCGTCCTGTTGCCTCCCGAAGCACAGCCTTCAAACAGGATATCGGGAAACTCTTCGGTCAGAGTCTTTAAGATGTCATAGAGTCCGATATAATATCTGTGAAGCGTCTCACCCTGTCTTTCTTTCGGTAAGACTTTTGAATAGACATCCGAGAACATCCTGTTCATATCCCATTTAACGTAATTTAGGCCCGGCGTCTTAAAGATGTTGCGCATCGAATCCTTAACGTAATCCACAACTTCGGGATTCGTAAGATCAAGCAGCATCTGGTTTCTTCCGAGGGAATTTTCACGTCCCGGTATAGTCATTGCGTATTCGGGGTGCGCCCTATATAGGTCGCTGTCCTCATTGATCATTTCGGGCTCGACCCAGATACCGAAATCGATCCCGGCTTCATGGACCCGCTCGGCCAAGGCTTCAAGCCCCGCAGGGATCTTCTTTTTATCGGGAGTCCAGTCACCGAGCGATGAAGTCTCGCCGTTTCTTCCCTTAAACCAGCCGTCATCCATGACCAAAAGCTCGGCTCCCGCTTCTTTTGCCTTAGCCGCAAGACTTACTATCCTTGAAGCGTTTACGTTAAAATATGCCGCTTCCCACGAATTTAAAAGTATCGGCCTTGGCTTGTCCTTATACTTTCCGCGGACTATATGATTTCTCACAAAATCATGCATATTATGAGAAAGACCTCTTAATCCCTCACCCGAATAGCTCATGACAGCCTCGGGCGCTTCAAAGGCCTCG
>JAGCCY010000258.1 GCA_017651385.1 Lachnospiraceae bacterium | reverse complement strand
TCCTTTATATTTATGCCGTCTATTAAGATCTCGCCTTCGGTCACATCGTATAACCTGCAAAGAAGTTTAACAAACGTTGTCTTTCCGGCACCGTTAAGGCCCACTATCGATAAGTGTTCGCCGGGTTTTATCGTGATATTTATATGGCTTAACACATACTCATCGGTCCTTGGATACTTAAAGCTCACATCCTTAAACTCGATCACATGGTCACATTCTTTTACCTTAGTCTCTCCCTTGTCGAGTGCATCGGGATAATCCATAAACTCAAGGAACTTATGCGCATAATTGCATCTTTGTAAAAGCTGGGTGAAATTCTGGCCCGTAAACAGAAGGCCTCTGTACAGTCTGCTGGCCGCAGCCACACAGATTGAGAAATCACCGACCGTGATAAAGCCCTTAAGGGTCCTGTAGCCCATGTAAAAATAGCTTGCGCCGTCCCTTATCGCGTTTGCGACACAGCTTCCGTACATAAACTTGACTTCTTCAGCCGCTTCTTCTTTCCAGAGGTCGTTCTGGATATTTGCATATTTATCGGCTCTTCCGGCCATCATGTCCGTTGCGTTGTACAGACGTATCTCCTTACCGTAGCGAAAATCGGCAAGCTCATAATATACATAGGAAAAGATCCTGTTGGACTTGGCGAGCATCAAGAAAAACTTGGTATCCACATTAGCCTTCTTTACGTTAAAGAAGCATACCATGCCCATTGTGAGTGCCTGTACCGGTAAAAGGAGCGGGCAGTATATCGCGATGATCACTATCGAGGCAACGGTTGCAAGGATATTGTAAACGATCTCAAATAAGCAGTTTGTGATTCCCACAACACCCTGGCTGTACCAGTCCACGCCTTCTTTTGCCTTATTCTGCTTATCAAGCGCATCGGGATCTTCGGTATGCTGAAAATCCATCGTCATGGATTTTAATGATATCTCTTCGGCTAAAAGATTTGCGAACTTTTCCCTTAATACATTTATGTGCGAATCCGCGATATTTGTAAGAACGTTCGACACAAGTTCACCGATTATCGTAAGGGCTACATATATTATTATCGTGCGAAGGTGCTCGCTTACAGGTGCACCGCCAAGGATAAGGCCGAGCTCATCCATTAACAGTTTAGGAAGTAAAAGGGTTTTGAACTCGCCCAGGACATTTCCGATAAACTTTACGATATACATGTAAAATAACCGTTTATCGTGCTTTGCGCCGAATCTGATAAGATATTTTGCCGTCTTTAACGTAACGGCCAAAGAAACCTTACTGTTTTGTTCTTCATTCATCGCCCTCACCTCCTTCGCTTACTTCATTTCCCTCAATGTAATACTGAGCCTGGACATTGAACATCTCGCTGTACGGTCCGCCCGCTTTTAAAAGGCTTTCGTGGGTTCCGTACTCTACCAGTTCGCCCTCCTTAAACATTGCCACGTGATTGCAGAACTGTGTGGAACTTAACCTGTGGCTTATATAGACCGCTGTCTTTCCTCCGATAAGCTTGTCAAAATCCTTGTAAAGTTTGGCTTCGGCAAGAGCATCTAGCGCGGATGTGGGCTCGTCAAGGACTGCCACGGGTGCATCCTTATAAAGTGCTCTTGCAAGTGCAAGTTTCTGCTTTTCTCCTCCCGACATATCAACACCGTCATCATATATGATCTTAAGTATCTCTGTATCGATACCCTTTTCAAGACTGTCGAGTTTTTCTTTTAACCCTGCTGCCTCTATAGCTTCTTTTGCCTTATCCTTATCGGTCTTTTGGCTTATTTCCATTGATACGTTTTCCGAAAGCGGAAAAGCGAAGAGGTTTATATCCTGAAATACCGCTCCGAACAGGTCATAGTATGAATTTCTGTCGTATTCCTTTATGTCTGTGCCGTTAAGCAATATCCGTCCTTCGGTAGGATCGTAAAGGCGAAGGAGCAGCTTTATGAACGTTGATTTGCCGGCTCCGTTAAGTCCCACGACGGCAAGGCGCTCTCCCGCCTTTACGGTGATACTTAAGTTCTTAAGTGCATATTTTTCGGCTTTCGGATACTTAAAGCTTACGTTTTCAAATCTAAACTCATATGAATCGAACTTTGGAACCTTGATCCCCTTATCATCCTCATCCTTATCGATATCCAGAAAGCTTCTGAAATCGTCGACTTCGCGGCTCTTTGCAAAGATCTCGCTTACATTGCTCAATACACTTAATATGTATCCGAAGAATGTTGCGGATGTACCGAGATAAAGACTGAAGTTACCCAGTGTTAATGACTTATTTACGATCAGATATACAAGCCAGCCGTACAACGTCCCTTGCGCAAGAAACCAGAGTATATTGTTGCAAAGCCCCACATACCACCAGATCTTCTGATTCTTTCTGTTCGCTTCAAGATTGGTCTTATGAAGCTCCTTAAAACGATATATCATGTAGTCCTTCATGGAGAACATTCTTATATCTTTGGCGGCACTGAAGTCGCTGGATGTATTGTAGATATAATATTTTTTACGCCACCATGTGGCCATCGGATCCCAGATCTTTTCCTTGGTGTACTTATTGACTCTGTCACGGATCACAAAATTTATGACCGCGATAAGTACCATGCCCGCCATTATCGGCACGCTTAATGTACCCATGATCACAAGACCCGTGACTGTAACCGTAAGCGATGTCAAAAAGTTTTCGATCGTGTGCATCATGCCTTCGACACCGTTATTGTTGCCTCCGCAGGCATTGGCTGCCTTCTGGGCGCAGTCCATTACGTCCGAATCTTCAAGATTTTCGAACTTTGTGGTCATTATCCTTCTGTTCTTTAAGCTTAAAAGACCGAAACGGACACGTATATAACGCCACCATCTCTGAGAATTCTGATACTCTCTCAACAGAGTAAAGACCAGCTGCACCGTAAAGGCAACAGCTATAACGATTACAAGATCCTTTACACTTTTCTTTGCCGTTATGATATCGATCACGAACTTTGACATGAAAGTCCAAAGATAGTTCATAACGGGCTCGAAGATCATCGCACTGATGATCAGAAAAACAAGTATCGGTTCATATTTTACGATACTTCTTGCAATATAGTTTACATTGCTGAATGCGCCGTATTCCCTGTGGAACCGGTTCTTTTCTTCTTCTTTTTCCTTCTTCTTTTTCATTTTACCCTCATTTCCCTTTGTATCATTCCTGCTCCGGCCGCTTGTTTATAACGGCAGAAGCAAAGCTCTTAACGGTGTATTGCTTACGATACGCCTGCGCCGGGCGCGGTTTATACAGCAACATCTTCATCTCGCGCTTGTGCGCATCCTCGCGGAGCATTTATTGCTATATAGCAATAAATCGCGGTATCCCCCACGAATACCGCGATCAAATTAATTATAAAAGTACGTTTTAAAAGCGTCAACGCACTAAGCGTTGAATTAAGAAAATCTTATATCTGTGCCCTGTTTGCTCTTCTTTTATGCGATCAGGCTCTTTTCTTTAATATATAGGCGAATCTTCCGATCGCAAGAAGCATGAATGCAATGCTTAAGAACATGTATATCCAGTACACAAAACCCAGATCGTAAAAGAAGCATATCCTTGTAACGCACGCGCAGATCACGGCTATAAGGGCAAATATCGTTGTCTTGTTGTTAAAATCGTGATCTTCGACACATTCTTCAAGCCCCATTATGCCTGTAACAGTCATTGTAATTA
>JAGCCY010000257.1 GCA_017651385.1 Lachnospiraceae bacterium | reverse complement strand
TGCTCGGGCTTTTCTTCAAACTCGGAGATCTGACCCTTGTCGTCTGTGATCATGATTCCGAAACGCTTTGCTTCTTCCTTCGGAACGGGCATAACGGCTATGGTGACCTCGGCGTTATTGGCCTTGTGGAAATCAAGCATTACTTCGTAATCCATCTTATATATATGGTCACCCGAAAGTATAAGTACATAATCGGGGTTATAAGTCTCCATATAATCGAGGTTCTGATATATAGCATTTGCCGTACCGGTATACCACTCGCTGTTCTCACTCTTTTCATAAGGAGGAAGAACGGTAACCCCGCCGACGTTACGGTCTAAGTCCCACGGAATACCGATACCTATATGAGTATTTAATCTTAACGGTTGATACTGGGTAAGCACACCGACGGTGTCGATACCCGAATTGATACAATTAGACAGCGGGAAGTCAATGATACGGTACTTGCCGCCAAAGGATACTGCAGGTTTTGCCATCTTAGAGGTAAGCACACCCAGTCTGCTCCCCTGGCCTCCGGCCAAAAGCATGGCAATCATTTCCTTCTTAATCATAAGTAAAATTCCTCACTTTTTATTCTCACAGGGTATATTTCCTGCGGATTTTATGTATACTAAGTCTAGTTTAACCTATGTTTACCCAATTTTCAATGATTTTGGAGGGATTTACTTTTTATTTTTCGGTGTTAAAATTTATGTGTTAAGGAGACATTATATGGAGATCAGATTTGACAGACCAATGCATATATATTTTATAGGAATCGGCGGCGTAAGCATGTCGAGTCTTGCCGAGATTCTGATAAAGGAACACTTCACCGTTTCGGGTTCCGATTCAAAAGAAAGTGAAGCCGTTACGCATTTAAGGAGTATGGGCGCGACCGTTTACATCGGACAGGAAGTCTCACATATCGGAAAAGACGTGGATCTCTGCGTTTATACCGCCGCCATTCATCCCGACAATCCCGAAATGATTTATATAAAAGAACACAACGTTCCTTCCATGACAAGAGGTGAATTTCTGGGGCTTTTAATGAAAAACTATGAGGTCCCGATAGCAATAAGCGGAACTCACGGAAAGACCACGACCACTTCCATGATAAGCGAGATCCTTTTAAAAGCGGGAATGGATCCCACGATCTCCGTCGGCGGTATATTAAAGAGCCAGGGGACAGGCACAGTCATCGGCGGCAATGATTATTTCGTGTTCGAAGCCTGCGAGTACACAAACAGTTTTTTAAGCTTCTTTCCAAAGATCAGCCTTATCTTAAATGTAGAAGAAGATCACCTTGATTTCTTTAAGGATATTGATGATATAAGAAATTCTTTCAACACCTTCGCAAAGATCCTTCCAAAGGACGGTCTTCTTATAATAAACGGTGAGATCGATGCTTTTGATAAGATCGTCGAAAACATCAGGTGTCCGTATGTTACTTACGGATCCGGCAGCAGGTTCGATTACTACCCCGAAGATATAACATTTGACGATGACGGGCATCCTTCTTTTACCTGTGTCATTAAAAAAACAGGAAAAAAGATCCCGATAAAGCTCCACCTTACCGGTATCCACAATGTATATAACGCCGTAGCGGCGATCGCGGTTTCCGACTATCTTAATATAGCCGAAGAACACATTATAAAGGCGCTCGACGAATGTTCCGGCTCAAAGCGCAGATTCGAAGACCGCGGAAGCTTTAACGGAGTTAAGGTGATCGACGATTACGCGCATCACCCGACCGAGATAGCGGCAACCTTAAATGCCGCAAGAAAGACCAAATACAACAAACTGTGGTGTGTTTTTCAGCCTCACACCTATACCCGCACAAAGGCATTTTTGCATGAATTTGCCGATGCATTGTCTCTGGCCGATCATGTGGTGCTTGCCGATGTATATCCCGCTAGAGAACAGGATATTTACGGTTGCAATTCTTCCAATTTATACGAAGAACTTATCAAAAAAGGATGCGATTGCACATACTTAAAATCTTTTGAAGCCATTGAGGAATTTTTATACAAAAATTGTATCAACGGAGATTTGTTAATAACTATGGGTGCCGGAGATATCGTTAAAATCGCCGATAAACTCGGCTCAAAATAACTTATCCACTTTATCCACTTTTTTTATGTGTTTTATGTAACTTAAAAAAAGTGGATATTTAGTTTTATAAAACACCGTATTTTACAGCACTCTTGTTTTTTATCCACATTTTCCACATTTTTGACCGTTTAAGACAAATCCAGTATCCGTCACGTTTTTCGGCATTTTCCCTATTTGCTTTTTATATATTCTTTGTTACAATTCCGAATGTTCAAAGATTACTATAAGGGTGTGTTTTAAATGGATTTATTTGTTTCAAGGGATGACGCCGCATCCGCTACCGTCGTTTCGAATCTCTTCATTGACGAATATATGAAGGATGCGAACGACGCGCAGATAAAGGTGTATCTCTACTTATTGAGAATGATGAGTGCGGGGCTTTCTACGGACATTCCAAAAATGGCCGATCTGTTCAATCATACCGAGAGAGATATTTTGCGTGCCCTCAAATACTGGGAGCAAAAAGGTCTTTTAAGACTTGAGTATGACGACTTGAATTCTCTTTCAGGAATCAAATTCCTTAAACCTAATACACCGGGCAGCAAACCAAAAATTCCTTCCCCTGTATCGTCTTCGGTGCCTGTCACCTTAAAGGTCGTTCCCGAAGAAGAGGATGTTCCCAAGTTCAGGGAAAATGTTTCTTATTCCAAGGAACAGATCAAGGAATTCAAGGAAGCCGAAGATACTTCTCAAATTGTTTTTGTTGCCGAACAGTATCTTAAACGGACCCTTTCCGCCTCGGACATCCAGTCATTGTATTTCATCGTTGATGAGCTTAAATTCACCTGCGAAATGACGGATTATCTGCTTCAGTATTGTCTCGACCGCGGCAAGGAAAGCTTCTCATATATCAAAAAAGTAGCGATATCCTGGGCTCAGTCCGGTATATCGACGCCCAAGCAGGCCAAGGCGCTCGCAGGCACACGCTATGAGAAGTATGTTTACACGGTGTTGAAGGCTCTGGGGAAATCAAATGTTCCCCAGCCGCCGGAGGCCGATATGGTCATCAAGTGGTACAGGGAATTCGGGTTCCCTCTCGATATTATTTTGGAAGCATGCAACAGAACCGTAATGGCAACCGACTCCCATCGTTTGGAATATTGTGACAAGATCCTTTCGGGATGGAAAAACGAGGGCGTTCATCATATGGAAGATATACAAAGGGCCGACGCGGATTTTAAGAGATCCAGACAGAGTCAGCGCGTTGTTTCTTCCGTAACTGCTAAGGGAATGGGACAGTTTACAAGAACCGATTATGATTTTGATGCTCTGGAAAAGATCATGAGCAATTAAGTTTTTGCAGACTGCGGATTATGAGGTTGATATGGCTTTAACAAATACCCAGTACGAATCCATAATAAAAAAATACGATGAAACACAGATGGAAAACCGACGTATACTCGACAAAAGGAGAGAATACGTCTATTCTCATGTTGAGGGGTTTAAAGAACTTGAGGATTCCGTAGTGTCCGTTTCTTTGGACTATGCAAAAAGGAAACTTGGCGGCGATGAATCAGCTTTGGAAGAGCTCCACGCACTTTTGGACGATCTTAAGGAGATGAAGGCCTCTTTACTTAAGGGTGTCGGACTTCCCGAAGATTATCTTGACCCAATATATACCTGTCCCGATTGTAAGGATACCGGATATATCGGCACCCAAAAGTGTCATTGCTTTGTGAAGCAGATCACGGAACTTTTGTATGACCGCTCCAATATAAAAGAAATTCTCAATGATAACAACTTTTCAAAAATGTCGTATGAATATTATAAAGGCGAAGATCTTGAGCGATTCAAAAAAGCTGTCGGCCATTGTAAGTCGATGATCGATAATTTCGAGACCGATAAAAAGAATCTCATGCTCTACGGAACGGTCGGAACCGGTAAATCTTTTCTTTCGGGTTGTGTTGCCCGTGAGTTAATTGAGAAAGGTTATTCTTGTGTATACTACAGTGCGATATCTCTGTTTGAGAATCTCGCTGATGAAACATTCAGACATTCTTCAAAAGATGTGCTTTACAATCTGAATGATTATATTTATAATTGTGACTTGCTGATTATCGACGACCTTGGTACGGAAACCACGAATTCCTTTGTAATATCAAGGCTTTTCGCAATTATCAACGAACGGATACTTAACAAAAAAGCAACTGTCATCTCGACCAATTTATCTTTGGAGGAGATCAGGGACCGGTACGGTGACAGAGTTTTTTCGAGGCTGGTGAACAGTTACACCGCTTTAAGGCTGTCGGGTACCGATATCCGGGTCCAGAAAAAAACAATTGCATAGACTAGAAAGAGAGGATTACTTTTCATGGCAAATCGTGAAGAGAAGAGAAATTTGGAGACAATCCCCGTCGGTTCTCTGGGGATCATTCCGCTTGAAGGATGCAAGGCTCTCGGCGAAGAGGTCGATCAATACCTTGTAAAGTGGCGTGAAGAACGCGAAAACGAGCATAAAGAAAGTCTCGCATTCGCAGGTTATATGCGTCCTTCATATATTTTGAAAGCCAAAGTACCGCGTTTCGGTTCGGGCGAAGCCAAAGGTCTTATTCTTGAATCGGTAAGAGGAACGGACTTATACCTCTTGGTCGATGTTTGTAACTACTCTCTCACATATTCGATGGGCGGTCATGAGAATCACTATTCTCCCGACGACCATTATCAGGATTTAAAAAGGATCATCGCTGCCGTAGGCGGTAAGGCAAGAAGGATCACAGTCATCATGCCTTTCCTTTACGAAAGCAGACAGCACAAGAGAACTTCAAGAGAATCTCTTGACTGTGCCATGGCTCTTCAGGAACTTACGAGCATGGGCGTTGATAACATCATCACATTCGACGCTCACGATCCCAGAGTTCAGAACGCGATCCCGCTTCACGGATTTGAAACGGTTCAGCCCGCTTATCAGTTCATAAAAGGTCTTCTCAACAATATACCCGATCTTAAGATCGATTCGGATCATATGATGATCATAAGCCCCGATGAAGGCGGTATGAGCAGAGCTATTTACTTAGCCAACGTCCTCGGACTTGATATGGGTATGTTCTATAAGCGCCGTGATTATACAAGGATCGTTAACGGACGAAACCCCATTGTGGCTCATGAATTCTTGGGTTCCAACGTTGAAGGAAAAGACGTTATCATCATGGATGATATGATCTCATCCGGAGAAAGCGTACTTGAAGTTGCAGCCAACTTAAAGTCCAGAAAGGCCAATAAGATCTTTGTCTGCTGCTCCTTCGGATTATTTACCGGCGGCCTCGATCGTTTCGACAAGGCTTATCAGGACGGCACGATCACAAGAGTCCTTACCACAAACCTTATCTATCAGACTCCCGAGCTTCTCTCAAGAGAATGGTATATAAGCTGTGACTTAAGTAAATATATCGCTTACATAATCGATACTCTTAATCACGATACTTCGATAAGCGATCTTTTAGATCCCAGCGAACGTATCCAGAAGATCGTCAATCGCTACAAGATGGGCGAACTTAATAAAGGAAACGATCAGGAATAAAGATCAGCAATCTTACAATAAAAACACATCCGAAATCCGGATTGCCGCATAGGCATCTTTCAGATCTCGGATGTGTATTTTTATTGTTTTCTACTTGTTCGGAACATAAGTTATAAACTGATTACCCGACTCTTCAAACATCTCTTCCGCTTCGTTTCGGCCTATTTTATACCAGCTGTTGTCGGGATCCAATAGCACGACCGCAAGCTGATTGAAACCTATTATAAGATATGTATCGTCGGTATTTGTAAGCGCAAGTACCGGTATATCCCTGTTTACGTAGTACAGGATACTGTCGAGCGTACATCCCGTAAGGTTTAGGACATCGTATCCTTCAAGCCCTTCACTTAATATCGTAAGAACCGTCTCTCCTTTTCCCAAAAGGTATTCCGAATTTCTTACAACGCCTTCATATTCAAGCATCCTGTCCATACACCAGGCAAGATTGTTCTTTTCTTCATCGGTCGTTTCAAGCGACAGATCCATTATCTGGTTTCTTAAATCTCTGTTGGCTCTGTACCATACATAATAGCCTTCATCATCAAGAACCGTTCCGTAATTCTGATCCGCTTCCATGACCGCATTGGACGGCTTTGTGCTTATGGTCTGAAGTTTTCCCTTGTAATATACGTAATAGTGTTTTTTATTTGACGCGCTGTCCGAAAGATAGATCTCCTTGCTGCCTTCATATATGATCTGTTCGGGGGTTAAAAGAACCGTTTTTCCCGATGTCTCATAATCGAATTTTATCCTTACTATCGTCTCGTACAGATCGTCAACAGCAGTCTGCACCGTATTTCGATTTTCTTCCTGCGGCTGATTATTGGTCATATAATCGTCATCGATGGCGTCATATCTTAAAACCTCGCCGTCATGTTTTTTGACCCTCTTTATCGTAAGCAGGTTTTCTTTTAAAGATACGTCGGTTATATATTTGCCTTTTTCTTCGTATGTCTTAAGCAGCTCACCGTATTCGTTCTGTATCTTCATGCAATACATCGGGAAGGTCGTCCGACCGGCCGCATCTGTCACGACATCGCTTTTTTCGGCAAGACCGTATATAAGGTCTTCATTCATAAACGCCAGGGGTTTTATATATTCATCATCCGCTGCCGCTATCGTATTAACCTGACCGGTATTTAAATTCATTACCATCAGTTTTTCCGATGAATTTACGTTATTTCCGCTCTGCCATACAAGCATCGATCTTGAATTTGAAACGGTGTACATGTTTTCTTCGAGGTCATTCACCATTTCTTTGACCTCTATTGATTCCGTATCGATCGCATATATCGAACGATCGATCATGAAATAGAAAACTTTGCTTTTATTAAGATACGAAAGTTCGTCTATATCGTGAATGACCATCTCGGGCGATTTATCCGAAGATATAAAGAATTTTTCCTCGACTATGTTTGTCACGCCGTTATATTCGTAAAAGGTCATTCCGACCTTTCCTTCGTATGTACCCCTGTTCATGTAACCGTATACGATAAAACTAACGTTTCCCGCCTCATCGACGCTCAGCGGTTTTATCTTATGCTTGCCGTATGTTGTTCTTGCGTCAAAGTTATCATTGTCATAAAAAGAAAACAGTCTGGCTATATGATTCTCGGAAATGTTGTACGAATACAGTTTATTTTCGTTTACAAACGCAAATATCGAACCGTCTTCGCTCTCCGTAAGGCTTATATCGTAATCCGTAATGCCTAAAGTAAGCTGGGTATCGTTTATGACAAAATTATCGTCATCGGTTATCTCATGCATTGTCCTCTCATAATCGAGAAGATATGTAACTTCGGTAGTGTATTTTATACGGTAATATTCGGAAACAAAAAACTTCTTCTCAACCTTGCTGTCTCTTACTCCGGCGACATAGTCCACGGTAAATACCGCAGTCTCGTAATTTAACTCTTTAAATGTCGCAACCGGCTTTGTGATCTCGTATACATTGAGATTCGCAAACGCAAGCTGGCTCATGGAGCTGTGTATGTTTACAAACGCAAGAGTCGTATTGTCTCCGGTGTAATTGGACTCCATATAACCTTTAAGCTCTTCGTTTGTGGCGATCGAACCGGCTTTGTCGTGAAAATCAAGTACAAAAGCAAGTTTTTCTCTCGCGCAGTAAAGCGGAGCGTTCGTGACTCTTGTATGGTACATTACTTCAACACCCGTTCCGGTCGTTATATATATTTCCATACAATATTCTTTGTATTCATCGATAAGACCCTTGAAATTAACCGATGCCGTTAACGCAAAATCGTTTTCTTCATAATCCGTTATATCTATGCTTTCTATAAGACGGCTTCCCTCGATCGTACGAAGCTTGACATTGACACTCTTTATGACACAGCTGTGTTTGACAACACGAAAAGAAGCCCCTCTGTTATCATCCAGGGGGGTTATGGAATCCCTTAAAAGAGCAACGTCCATGTCCATCGTATATCCGTGAAGTTCATTGACGGTATTACCGCCTACATTCATATAAACGACCGGAAGCGCAGCCATGTCCATGTTCTTTGTGGTATTAACATTTCCCTTGTTCATGAAGTATCCCGAAAGTATCATCGTAACGATGAATACAAAAAAGGATGCAACAATCTTAAGTATTGTCCGCTTCATTCTTTTCCTTCAGTTCGTTTAAAAGTCTTTCAAGCGTAATGTCCGCACCGACAAGCGCTTTGAGTCTTTCCTCTTTTTCACTGTCATTTTTATTAAAAGCCGTTATTTTATTGTTTTTACGGACCGCTCTTATGAGGATGTTCTTCGGAGTATGCTCCATATCGATAAATTCAAGTATCTGTGTATCATATCCCCATTCTTTAAGAAGATTTGCACGCATTGCATCCGTCACGATCGCAGAGAGTCTGTCTTTTAATATCCCGTATCCCAGAACACCGGACAGCTCATCGCTCTTTATCTTCTTATTAAGTTCATGCTGGCAGCACGGCACAGCCATGATAACCGATGCATTCCAGAGTATACCTTTATATATTGCATGATCGGTCGCGGTATCGCATGCATGAAGCGAAATGACCATATCGGGTGCATCGCCTTCATAATGCTCGATATCTCCTTTTATAAAGGTAAGACCGTTATAACCATACTTGTTTTTAAGTCTGTTGCATTCATTAATTACATCAGTTTTTAAATCGAGACCGACTATTTTAACCCGTCTGTTATTTTTAACGGCCAAAAAATAGTACAAAGCGAATGTCAGATAAGATTTTCCGCATCCAAAATCAACTATCGTGATCTCACGATCTTTGGGAAGTCTGTCAACCACGTCGTTTATAAACTCAAGATACCT
>JAGCCY010000256.1 GCA_017651385.1 Lachnospiraceae bacterium | reverse complement strand
TTCCGCGAAAAGAACGCTCACAACATCTACTCCCGACACTTCCGCGATAACGGTTCCCGTATTAACACTCGATATCTTGCCGGTCGCGGGAACCGCACTTACAAGGTTTCTCCTCTCAACCGTAACGGTCTCCGACTGCATAGACGCAAGCATCTCTTCACCCATGACCTTTGCCTTATGGATGAGCGATCCTATGCCCCAGCATATAAGCCCCACTACAACAAGTACTATTACCAAAGCCTTATGTTTCTTAAAAAATTTCTTCATTTCGATATTTACCTCTGCCTTATATCTATACTGTTTATGTGTTATATATACACCTATAACACCATCGTGTCAACAGATATAAGGTTTCTTTTAACAATTTAATAAATTCTTCATTTTTAGTTCTCGCTGCCTTCGGTTTCCGAAACCGCATTCGGGTCATACTCCAAGATATCTCCCGGCTGACACGAAAGCGCGTCGCATATGGCCTCGAGCGTTGAAAATCTTACCGCACTGATCTTGCCTGTCTTCATCTTCGAAAGATTGACATTGGAAACGCCGACTTTCTCAGACAGCTCGTTCAAACTGATCTTTCTGTCCGCCATAACGCGGTCAAGTCTGAGTATTATTCTTCCCATATCGCACCTTCCTTATAAAGTCTCGTCAACCTGTTTCTGTATCTCAACCCCGTATTCGAATATCGCGACAAGGCACCAGAACAATCCTGCTGCCACAAGCCCCCATACAATGCTTATAAAGCATACTATCGATAATGATATGATCACAAATGCAATCTTCATCTTTTTAAGGACATCTTCGGAAAACGGCGATTCGCTCTCTATTATGCTCGTAAACATTCTTCTGAAGATCGCCGCAACCACTATCGTAATGATGCAGATCCATGACGCAAGTAAGAGAACAATCCCTGAAGCCGTACCGTAATCACCTGCCTCGGCATATTTTGCCGGATCGAATCTGAATGAAAACATACCGCCGTCTCCGAGCGAAAATTCGCTGAAATCTAAGGTGTATCCCATTCCGCTACCGGTTGCGGCCGCCGAATTGACACTGTCCTTCATTACAAAGCATGCGATGGAGAAAGCCAGTATCAGGACCGCTAATACGATAAGTACGATCTCGATGACCTTTACAGCCGTTGCCGTTACCTTGCATCTTTTTTTGATCACTTCAAGTTTTTCGTTTTCTTTATTCATTTCTATTCTCCTTTTGATCTTGTTTTTGTTTTGGTTTTTTTTTGCATTCCGGAAATGTAATCAGATCTTTGTTACATGCATACCATACACCCTCATTTTATACTTGTCAACTATTTTTTATCGTTTATCGTTAATTTTTTTCATTTTATCATAAATTATTTAACGAAATCGTGCGCGACGTGCAGCCCCGCGGTGTGCCCGGTGCGCTAAAATGCGCCGTTCTGCTGCATTTACGTGGTTCTACCTTCTGCCTGTCCGCTTTTTGTTTCCGGATGGTATTCCGCACATAAAAACACCGTTGAAATTCCCGAAAACAGGAAATTCAACGGTATTCCTTAAAAAAATCATTTTATTCAATCTTATATGACATAAGAGCACTCGAATGAGCCTCTGCCGGCGGTCGGTTACTGCGCCATGACATCGAGAACGTCAACGCTGTCCCACGAATATAAAAGGTTCAATCGCTTTGTTGAAGCATCATATTG
This sequence comes from Lachnospiraceae bacterium, assembly GCA_017651385.1. Taxonomy (GTDB): domain Bacteria; phylum Bacillota; class Clostridia; order Lachnospirales; family Lachnospiraceae; genus UBA1258. The sequence continues at coordinate 1,686 of JAGCCY010000256.1, read as the reverse complement.
ATAGAAGTCATTGGGGTCCTGCCAGTTAACGTTTAGCTGAACGGAAACAAAATATGAGTTTTTGCATTTAAAGACTTTTGTCTTAATAATGTCATGAGGTACAGACTCACCTACGACCTCAAGTATTTCCCTGATATCGTCGGGAGGCGCGATCTCATTCCCTAAATCATCCGTAACTTTGGTACCCGTTACGGTATTCTCGATATGATCTCCGGCGATCTTAGGATCAAAATAGAATGCATCGGCCGTATAGCATAAAGTGCCATCCGACTCAAAAGCCTCATCGATCACTTCCATTCCGCCGTCATCATATATGATCCCGTAAGTTATCTCATTCGGCGCCTTTGGTAAGCTTTGATCCAGTTTAACCTTCACCAGAGGCTCTGCCGACGCCGAAGGCTCATACGGCAAAAGCGATGATATAAAGAAATGGACAACCGTTATGAGACATATTACACAGGGGAGCAGGAACAGAAGCCTTAATCGAAGCTTTATGCGTTCTCTTCCCACAAAAATGCATGCGAGTATATTCGCAATGCAAAGCGGCACAAAACCAAGTGTCAGTGCACTGCCACCGATCTCCCACTTCCTCATCGGAAGCATCGCATCGGGATGGGGAACACTGTTATCATGCATAAAATACATGACCGCATAATATATCAGACAGATAAGGCCTGCAATGTTTATGACGATCAGCACCGTATTCCATATTTTTTTTGCCATAGCTTTACCCTCATTCTCCGGAGTTTTCTCTGTATTCCATAAGATCTCCGGGCTGGCATTCAAGCACTTTGCACAGCTTTGCAAGCGTGCTCACCTTGACCGCTTTAGCCTTTCCCGTCTTTAAGATCGACATGTTCGCAAGCGTAATACCCACTTTGTCGGCAAGCTCAGTAACGCTCATTTTACGCTTTGCCAGCATTACATCTATGTTGAAAATGATATCGCCTTCCATACGCTCCTCCTTCAGATCGTAAGATCGTTCTGTTCTTTAAGCTCTGCCGCATTCTTTATAAGGCGCGACAGCACAGCCGCAACGACCGTTATGGTTATTCCCGCAAAATCGACCATAAACGACATAAGGATGATCCCCGGGTGGTTCATGTTAAGAAACATAAGAACTATATTTCCCACAAAGAAGTAGATCGTATCGCCCAGGGCAAGCCATGATATCCATTTACAGTATTTCGCATTGTCAAAAGAAAACGACCTGTCATTTCCTATATTTGCCGCTATCTTCCATCCGAGCACGAGCACCGCATAACACGGGATCGCGGTTATCCATAAAAAAATGAGCCAGGGCCAATAACAATATTCAAACTCGGGATTATCATATACGAGCGATCTTCCCAGTGAAGTAAATACCGCAAAATATACTATCAGTCCGCATATCCCGACACCGATAATGATAAATTTAAGCCATTTTGCCAAACTCTTTTGTTCCATCCTTGATTCCCTCCGAACTGAACTGTTTTTTGTTTCATGCACTAATAATCCCACCCTTTCATCTGTATGTCAACAAATTATTATCGTATTACAATAAATTTTATCCGAAATTCAGAAAATCTTAAAACTTATGCATTCATCCGCCTTCATGCCGCATTTTCCCGCTGCGGACATAAAAAGACCCTCAGACGAGTCTGACAGTCTGAAGGTCTGTGTTACGAAGTATTTTAAAGTATATCC
>JAGCCY010000030.1 GCA_017651385.1 Lachnospiraceae bacterium | reverse complement strand
TGGATCGCACGTATCAACGCTGCAGCAAGACTTAACGGAATTTCTTATTCAAAGTTCATGTTCGGTCTTAAGAACGCAGGAGTTGAGATGAACCGCAAGATGCTTGCAGAGATGGCAGTTAACGATGCACAGGGTTTTGCAACACTCGCTGAACTTGCAAAGAAGAACGCTTGATCAATATGAAAGCTTTATCCCGCAGGACTTTCCTGCGGGTAGTTTTTTGGAAGGAAATTATGAACTATTTGGATTATTTTAAGAAGATAGCGGGCATTCCTCACGGTTCGGGCAACACAAAGATGATAAGCGATTATCTTAAAGATTTTGCCAAAGAACGTAACCTTGAGTGCTATCAGGATGATCTCAATAACATTATCATCATCAAAGAGGCATCAAAGGGAAGAGAGAACGACGAGCCCGTTATCATCCAGGGTCACATGGATATGGTCGCAGTAAAAGAAGACACATGTGACATAGATATGACAAAAGAAGGTTTAAGACTTAACACCGACGGAGATTTTCTCTATGCTGAGGGCACTACTCTCGGCGGAGATGACGGTATTGCGGTCGCATATGCTCTTAACCTTCTGGATGACGATACGCTTTCGCTTCCGAGACTTGAAGTAGTTATAACGGTCGATGAGGAAGTGGGTATGGAAGGTGCATCGGCAATAGATCTTTCACCCTTAAAGGGCCACACGCTCATCAATATCGATTCTGAGGAAGAAGGGATCTTCCTTGTAAGCTGTACTGGCGGTGCAAGAGTGGATTTTGCATACGACTGCACAAAAGAACCCAAGGTGGAGCCTCAGCCGGGCAATAAGGTATATGAGATCGAGATGTCAGGCTTTTTGGGCGGACACTCGGGTACCGAGATTGATAAGAACCGTGCCAACGCCATAAGGATCATGTGCAGGCTTTTAAAGAAGCTTTCGGATACCGGCTTTCTGCTCGGTCTTGCCGATTTTAACGGCGGTACGGCAGACAATGCGATCTGTAACGGATGTAAGGCGGTCATTCTTTCAAAAGCCATTGAGCCGGAACTTTTCGATATGTTTAAGTACGAGGCGATAGACAAGTACTTTGCGACGGAAAAAGATGCAAAGATCACATCAAAGGAACTTAATGCGACTCCCGATTTTTATCAGGCAGGAGACTTTTTGCATTTCCTTATATCGCTTCCGGACGGTGTCCAGGCAATGAGCAAGGATATCGAAGGCCTTGTGGAGACTTCGTTAAATCACGGTATCATAAGGATGGAAAACGGTATCGTGCACTTAAGCCTTTCCGTAAGGAGCAACATCGATGCAAAGAAGGACGAGCTTATCAAGACATTAAGGGAGCTTGCGGAGATCCGTCCCGTAAAGATGAGTATCCGCGGTGAATATCCCGGCTGGGCTTACAGAGAAAACTCGCCGTTAAGAGATAAGATGGTAAGGGTTTATAAAGAGATGTTTGATAAGGAGCCCAAAGTCGAAGCTCTGCATGCAGGCCTTGAGTGCGGTATTTTTGCATCCAAGATAAAAGATCTTGACTGCATATCGTTCGGCCCCAATATCTATGATATTCACACGGTCAACGAACGCTTGAGCCTTTCCTCTTCGGAGCGTATGTGGGAATATTTAAAGAAAGTTCTTTTGTAAGAAATAGACAAATCAGGACGCCCATTTTTGGGCGTCTTTTTTGTTGCCGAAAAATGCGGGACATGTTATGATTTAGGAAACCGAGAAACTAAAAATAGTTTCCGAGTTTCCTAAAAAGTCAGTCTCTTCAAACAATTCACATATCACATACGGGAGGTATGGTTTATGCCTAAGTTGCCCAAAGATTCCACAGTACTTAAGAATGAGATAATGGAGGCCTGCATTACGGTCTTTAACGAGAAAGGCCTTAAATTCACGATGGACGATGTCGCAAAAGCCTGTCATGTCAGCAAAAAGACCATGTATGTAATTTTTGCCGACAAGGAAGACATGTTTTACAAGATGGTCGACTTCATATTTGACAAGATAAAGACGGCCGAGGCGGATGTACTTAAAGACAAGACTCTTTCAACGGTCGATAAGATAAAAAAGATCTTATGTGTCCTTCCCGAAGGCTATCAGAATATAGATTTCACAAGATTATATTCCCTTAAGGATAAGTATCCTTTAATCTATGCCCAGGTCGAGGAAAGGCTTGAGACCGGCTGGGAGAGTACGATAGCTTTGATCGAACAGGGCGTAAAAGAAGGCGTTGTAAGACAAGATATAAAGATCCCGATAGTCAAGATGATGCTTGAGGCGTCGATCGAACAGTTCTTCCAAAGAGACGTACTTGTAAGGAACAGGATCTCCTATAACGATGCGATAAGCGAAGTCGTAAGGATATTGACAGACGGCGTTTTAATAAGAGAAAAGGATAAGTAAATGTACAAAAAGGCCTATCTTAACGATAACTGGAAGTTTTCTTTTGAATTTAACGACCGGATGACAGAACCTTCATACGATGAGTCTGTGATGGAAGATGTAAGGCTTCCGCATACCGTAAAGGTCACACCGTTTAATTACTTTGACGAGAAGATCTATCAGACGGTGAGCTTATACAGAAGACATCTGTTCATACCGGCGGAATATGAAGGTAAAAGAATAAGTCTTAATTTCTGTGGGGTCGCCCACAAGGCCGTGGTTTACATAAATGGAAAAGGAACAGCCTCTCACAGCTGAGGATACACCGGTTTTAAGGTTGACATAAGTGAATTGGTCAAATACGGAGAGGACAACGTTATTGCCGTATCGGTAGATTCGAACGAGACACTGGATCAGCCTCCTTTCGGCTTTGTGATCGATTATATGACCTACGGAGGCATATACAGGGATGTATATATCGAAATAAGCGACAAGGTTTACATAAATGACATATTCCTTAAGAGCGTTATCGAAGGAAGATCGATAAGACTTGCTTCGGAAATCGAAGTTATTAATCCTGAAAGAGAAGTGTGTCAGATCAAACAGTATCTAAAAGATCGCGACGGCAATGAAGAAGAGATTGCATCCGGTGCGGTGGACACAATACTTTCACTTCTTTCGGGTAAACTTAACGTAAGCTTATGGGATATAAACGATCCCAGTCTTTTTGATATCAGGACGGTTCTGTCGCGCGGGGATGAGGTTATTGACGAAAAGGTCATAAGTTTCGGATTCAGAAAGGCAGAGTTTTTAAAGGACGGATTTTATCTGAACGGCAAAAAGACCAAGATCCGCGGTCTTAACAGGCATCAGAGCTATCCTTACAACGGTTACGCGATGCCTTCTTCGATCGAAGAAAACGACGCTTACATACTTAAAAAAGAACTCGGAGTCAATGCTGTCAGGACATCTCATTATCCGCAGTCTCATGATTTTATATCGGCCTGTGACAGGCTCGGGCTTCTGGTCTTTACCGAGATACCGGGCTGGCAGCATATAGGCGGTGAAGCATGGAAGGATATAGCGGTATCGAATGTTAAGGATATGGTCCTTGAATACAGGAATCACCCTTCGATCGTTCTTTGGGGCGTAAGAATCAACGAATCGGCCGACGACGATGAGTTTTATGCCCGCACGAACAAAGCCGCGCATGAGCTCGATCCGACGCGCAGCACGGGCGGTGTAAGAGCTTTAAAGAAGAGTAATCTTCTGGAAGACGTCTACACCTACAATGATTTTGTGCACGACGGAAAAGCCAAAGGCTGTGAACGAAAGAAAGACGTTACGAGCGATATAAATAAACCGTATCTTATAAGCGAATATAACGGTCATATGTTTCCCGCAAAGATTTATGACAGTGAG